>JBMFPD010000027.1:0-18493 GCA_049969295.1 Anaerolineae bacterium
CCCTGAGCCCTCGGGACACCTATCTGGACTTTGACGTCCTGGCCACAGGCCTCGCCGAGGGCTCAGGGCCAGGCCGCACGGCTCTCTATGTCGCGGCGTCGGCCGAGGACCTGCGGGCCTTCCTGCCCTACATCCAGGACCGGAGCCACCGCGAGGCCCTGAGGAGCGTGGACTGGACGCGGGACGTGGTGGTGGCGGTCTTCCAGGGGCGCCGGGCCGGGCAGGCCCAGGGGGTGTCCATCAGCGCGGTGCGTCGAGCAGAGGACTGGGTCGTGCTCCACGCCACGTTCCCCCGGGCCGCCGGCCTGATGCTGCCGGAGGTGGGCCCCTACTCCTACCAGGTCATCCGCCTGGACAGGGCCGACCTGCCGGGATGGGGCAGCAAGCCCTACCAGTTCTTCCTGGTGGGCGAGCGGCTGCAGCAACTGGCCGCAGCGAAGGTCCAGCCCGGAGGAGGGCCGCAGCCTCTTCCTGGGGAAGGGGGCGCGGGGAGCCAGGGACAGTAGTGCTTGACCACAGAGGATTCTGATCATACGGCTTCTGAGCACCCCTCCCCCAGCCCCCTCCCCGCGTGCGGGGAGGGGGCCCAGGGGGTGGGGTTGGAAGGCGCACGGCCGTGCGTCCCCACCTCTCCGTCGCCTTGGCCAGAACGACGTATCGTCAACAACCAGTGTGGCGCAGTACTAGGACGGCTCATGCACCGCCCTGACGGGCAGCCGCCACAGGCAGGGTGAAGGAGAAGGTGCTGCCCCGGCCTTCCACGCTCCGCGCCCAGATGCGTCCTCCGTGGGCCTGGACGATGTGCTTGGCGATAGCCAGGCCCAGCCCCGTGCCCCCACCGGAGCGGGCGCGGTCCACTTTGTAGAACCGCTCAAAGATGCGGTCCAGGTCCTCCGCTGGGATGCCGATCCCTGTGTCCTCCACCGAGACCTGCACCTCGTCGCCGACCCGGCGCGCGCCGATGCGGATGTGTCCACCTGCTGGGGTGAACTTGATGGCGTTGTGCACCAGGTTGATGACCACCTGGCCCACCTGCTCCGGGTCGGCCTGCACGGGGGGCAGGTCGGGCGGCACCTCAAAGGCCATGTCCAGCCCGGCGCGCTCTGCCTGGGGACGCAGGCGCTCGGCGGAGGAGATGAGCACCTCGGCCACATCCACGGGCCTTGTCTTCAAGACGGCCCGGCCCGACTCCAGGCGGGAGAGGGCCAGGAGTTCCTCCACCATCTGGGTCAGGGCGTCCACCTCGGCCTCGGCCCGGTCCAGGAAGTGCTGGGCCGCTGGGGGGTCGTCCAGGACGGCCTCCCGGAGGGTCTCCACCAGAGCCTTGAGGGAAGCCAGAGGGGTGCGCAGTTCGTGGGAGATGTTGGCCACGAAGTCCCGCCGCACTGCCTCCAACCGCCGCACCTCCGTCAGATCCTGCAGGACCACCAGGAACCCCGGCGGCCTGGCCTCTGGAAGGGGCGTGGCCGTAACCCGCAGGAAGGTGCCTCCCCGGTCCAACTCCACCGTCTCCACCTGTTCCTGGCCTGTGGCACGGCACCGCTCCCAGACCTCCATCAGGCGGTGGTGGCGGGCTGCCTGGGCGAAGGTGCGGCCCTGGGCTTCCTCTGCGGAGAGGCCCAGGATGCGACATGCGGCTGGGTTGATCAGGCGGATGTGGCCGGCCTCGTCCACGATGAGGACCCCGTCGGTCATGTGCTCCAGGACGGCCGTGAGGCGGCTGCGCTGGGTGGAGAGGCGCACGACCTGGTCCCGCAGTTGGTCGGCCATCTCGTTGAAGGCAGCGGCGAGCTGCCCTATCTCATCTTTCGTGGTCGGGAAGAAGCGCGCCGTGAGGTCCCCCGCCGCCAACTGGTTGGCGATCCAGGTGAGCCTGCGCACCGGCGCGGTGGTCCGTTCGGCGATGAGGAGGGCCAGGAGGACGGCCAGCAGGGCTGCCACCCCGCCCACGGTGAGGACCATCCTCCGCAGGTGTGCCACATGCCCTTCCACCTCCGCCAGGGGGAGGGCCACACGGGCGACCCCCACGGTCCTGCCCTGGACGGCTATGGGGACCGCCACGTACATCATTTCGTATCCCACGGTGCGGCTGAAGCGGACGCTGGTGCCCCACCCGCTCCTCAGGGCACCCTGCACCTCCGGGCGCTGGAGGTGGTTGTCCATGGCGGTCCGGTCTTCATGGGACTCGCCCAGGACCAGGCCATCGGCCCGGATGAGGGTGATGCGGGCGTTCAGGAGCGACGCGTAGTGGCGGGCCAGGCCATCCAGGTCCTCCGGCGGTGGTTCCTCCGCCAGGAAGGGCTGCAGCGCGTCGGCCAGAAGCCTCGCCTGAGCCGTGAGGCCGTCCCGGAGGCTGGCCATGTAGGCTTCGCGCACGAAGCCGGAGAGGTAGAACATCAGCCCAGCGGTGACCGCCAGGATCAGGGCCACATAGGGAAGGGCGATGCGCCAACGGATGCTCTGGAAGCCGGGCTTCATCTCTGCTCCTTGTGCGCCCCAGGTGCTGGACCACAGGGGATTCTGATCATACGCCATATCGTCAACAGCCAGTGTGGTCCAGCATTAGCCTTCAAAACGATAGCCCATGCCCCGCACAGTGACGATGCGGGTTGGGTGGGCCGGGTCTGGCTCGATCTTCTCCCGCAGCCAGCGGACATGCACGTCCACGGTCCGGGTGCCCCCGCCGTAGTCCCACCCCCAGACCTGCTCCAGGATGTGGTCCCGGCTCAGAGTCTGCCCGCGGTGCCGGGCCAGGAAGAGGAGGAGGTCGTACTCCCGGGGGCGGAGGTGGAGGAGTTCGCCGCCGCGCCGCACCTCTCGCCGGCCCAGGGAGATGACGAGGTCGCCGAAGGTCAGGACCTCATCTTCCGACTCTCCAACCTCCTGGGAGGAGGTTCTCTCCTCGCGGGTGAGGCGCACCCGCCGCAGGAGGGCCTTCACGCGGGCCAGAAGTTCCCGCATGGAGAAGGGCTTGGTCAGGTAATCGTCCGCGCCCAGTTCCAGGCCCACGACCCTGTCGATCTCGTCGGCCCGGGCGGTGAGCATGAGGATGGGCATGTTCATCTCCCGGCGCAGGATACGGCAAACCTCAAAGCCGTCCAGGCCTGGCAGCATCACATCCAGGATGACCAGGTCGGGGCGGTGCTCCCGCGCCACCTTCAGGGCCGTGAGCCCATCCGCAGCCGTGAGGACCTCGTACCCCTGGCGGCCCAGGTTGTAGGCCAGGGCCTCCAGGAGCGCGGGCTCGTCTTCCACGATCAAGACTTTCTCCGGCATGCCCATAGGTTTCCGGCCCCCTTCCCACGCGCCCCCGGCCGGCATCAGCCAACCCCAGGCCTCTCCATCTGACGCTCGCCCGGCAGAGCGCTCTCACGCCTGCCCCCTTCCCGGCGCAGGAACCCTCCAGCGTCCTCTTCCCTTCCCGATCCGGGGAGGGAAGAGGGTGACGCCGCAGGCGGCGAGGGTAACGAGCGGTCCTTTCCCAGAGCAAGGATAGTATACGGCAAAATGGCCTCCGGGGCAAAGGGTGCATGGCCAGGTCCCCCAACACCCCCCAGGGCTGACTCATCCTTTAGAACTCTGACAGCCTTCTGGCGCGGCAGACCGTAGGGCACGCCTCCTGGCGTGCCCTCTGCGCCGGGAAGAGCGGTTATCGCCTTCCCTTCTGTAAAAAAACAAGACAGCCCCAACACGCCTCCGCCCTCTCCTGGCCCTTCCCGGCATTGTGTGGTACACTGGGCAGGGCAAAGGGACCGGGCCTGAGGGACCCACGAGGAGCGGTTATCGCCTTGTCCCCTAAAGCCCTTCCAGCACAGCAGGAAAGAGGTTCCATGAAGGCCCACCTGATCTACAACGCCCATGCCGGCCAGGTGGACGAACGGGCGGACCTGGAACGGGCCGTCCATTACCTGGAGGAGCAGGGATGGCAGGTCATCTGGCGGGAGACCCACGGCCCCGGCGACGCGGTCACCTATGCGCGAGAGGCCGCAGCCCGGGGCTGCGACGTGGCCATCGCCGCCGGCGGGGACGGGACCGTGGGCGAGGTAGCCCACGGCCTGGCGGGCAGCGGGACGGCTCTGGGGGTCCTGCCCGTGGGGACAAGCAACGTCTGGGCCAAGGAAGTGGGCATCCCCAGCGCCCCGTACTTCCTCCATCCCCAGGTGCGGGCTTCGTTGGGCCTGGGCGCGCCCTGGCTTCTGGATGCGGCGCAGGTCCTGGTGGAGGGCCGGCGCGTCCGGGTGGACCTGGGCCGGGTCAACGGACGGCACTTCCTGATGTGGGCTGGGGTGGGCCTGGACGCGAAAGTGGCCGAGGAAGTGGAGCACAACCCGGAGGCCAAGCGACGCCTGGGGAGGCTGGCGTTCTACGTGGCGGGCCTCTACACGGTCATGGCCTACCGGGGCGTCCGCGCCCATGTGTGGGTAGACGGCCGCCGGGTGACCCGGCGCCTGATCGTGGCTGTGGTGAGCAACATCCAACTGTACGGCGGGCTGGTGCGCATCTCACCCCTGGCCAAACTGGACGACGGCCTGCTGGATGTGTGCATCTTCCAGGGGAGCGGGGTTCTCTCCACAGTGCGGCACCTGGCCACCGTCCTCATCGGCCAGCACCTCCACGACCCCCGGGTGGACTTCTACGAGGCGCGGCGTGTGGAAATCCGCCCGGCCGAACCCCTGCCCATCCACGTGGACGGCGATTTTCTGGGGCACACGCCTGCCGTGGTGGAGGTGGTCCCTCAGGCCCTGACGGTCATCGTGCCGGTCAACGCCTCCTCCCACCTCTTCCGCCAGGAAGAAAGGGCCGTCCCAGAGCCGCGGGGACTCCTGCCGTGGTTGGCAGGCTTTGCACCCTACGACCCCAAGCGGAGGAGGGCTTCCAAGAGATGAGCGCGTGGATGGTGCTCCTGGCCTTTGTGCCCCTGGCAGTGGTGGCCGACCTGGCGAGGTGGCCCCCGATGGTGGTCTTCAGCGCGGCCGCGCTGGGTGTGGTGCCTCTGGCGAGTTTCCTGAGCCAGGCCACGGAAGAACTGGCAGCACGGGCAGGGCCCCGCGTGGGTGGGCTCCTCAACGCCACCCTGGGCAACGCCGCGGAACTGATCATCGCCCTCTTCGCCATCCGTGCCGGCCTTCTGGACCTGGTCAAAGCCTCTATCACCGGCTCCATCCTGGGGAACATCCTCCTCATCCTGGGGATGGGCTTCCTGCTGGGCGGGCGGCGCCACGGCACCCAGCGTTTTGACCGGGGGCAGGCCGGCGTGAACGCCACCATGCTCACCCTGGCGGTGATCGCGCTGGCAGTGCCCTCCCTCTTCGGCCACACCATTGAGGAGGTGGACCACGCGGCGGTGGAATACCTGAGCCTGGGCGTGGCTGGCGTGATGATGCTCCTCTACATCCTCAGCGTGGCCTATTCCTTCGGCCTGCCCCTTCGGGAGAAGGAACCCCACACCCCCCAGAGATGGAGCACCTCGCTCGCCCTCGGGGTGCTCGTGGGGTCCACGGCCCTGATCGCCTGGCTGAGCGAAATCCTGGTGGGCGCAGTGGAGCCGGTGGTCCTCTCCCTGGGAGTAACGGAGTTCTTCCTGGGCATCATCGTCGTCCCTCTGGTGGGGAACGTGGTGGAGCACCTGGTGGCGGTCCAGATGGCGATGAAGGACAGGATGGAACTGAGCCTGGCCATCGCCTTGGGCTCCGGGCTGCAGGTTGCCCTCTTCGTGGCCCCGGTCCTGGTCTTCGCCAGCCTGGCCCTGGGGAACCCCCTGACCCTGATCTTCAACCAGTTTGAGCTCATCGCCCTGGTGGCGGCCTCGCTCCTGGCGACCCTGGCCGCGCTGGATGGGGAGTCCAACTGGCTGGAGGGGGCCCAGCTGCTCGCGGTCTACGTCATCGTGGCGCTGGCCTTCTTCTTCCTGCCGGCGTGAGGGACGCCGGGGCCGCTGCGCCCGAAGCTCTGCCTTGTCTCCGGGGCCTCCTTCGGCTATAATCGGGCTATCGCAGGGCCAGGACAACCGCTCTGGAGAGGGTGACCATGAAGGTATCCATCTTGATCCCCGTGTACAACGAGGAGAGGACCGTCTCCCAGATCCTCGCGCAGGTGCGGGCTGTGGACCTGGCCCCCCTGGAGAAGGAGATCATCGTGGTGGACGACGGCTCCCAGGACCGCAGCGCGGAGATCCTGGACCAGGAAGCCCAGCGGGGCGACATCACCTTTGTACGCCACGAGCGCAACCAGGGCAAGGGCGCGGCGGTGCGCACCGCCATGGCCCACGCCACGGGGGACATCTTCCTCATCCAGGACGCCGACCTGGAGTACGACCCCCGCGACTATCCCTCCCTCCTGCGCCCCATCCTGGAGGGCCGGGCCGAGGTGGTCTACGGCTCCCGCTTCCTCGGCGGCCCCCGCAAGGCCATGCTCTTCTGGCACATGGTGGCCAACAAGCTCCTGACCCTCATCACCAACATCCTCTACGACTCCATCCTGAGCGATATGGAGACCTGTTACAAGGTCTTCAAGGCCGAGGTCGTGCGCTCCATCCCCCTGCGCGCCCGGGGGTTTGAGTTTGAGCCGGAGATCACGGCCAAGGTTCTCAAACGGGGCTACCGCATCTTTGAGGTGCCCATCACCTACACCGGCCGCGAGTACCACGAGGGCAAGAAGATCAAGGCCCGGGACGCCTTCATCGCCCTATGGACGCTGTTGAAGTACCGCTTCGTGGACTGAGGGCCCCCGCGGTCCTGCCCCGTCCTCGGTCCAGGGCCCTGGCACGGTGGGCAGCCCTGGCTTTCCTCTCCGTTGCCCTGTTCGTCGCAGGGTGGCTGCGGTGGCCAGTGCTGGCCGTCAACCCCTTCCACGAGGACGAGGCCCTCTACAGCACCTGGGCCCTCCGCATCGCCGACGGCTCGGACCCCTGGCTGGAGGGGGTCCTGGTGGACAAGCCCCCCCTCCTCCCGTACGCAGTGGCTGCCCTCTTCCGCGCCCTCGGCCCTTCGGAACCCGTGGCGCGTCTCCCAGGGTTCCTGGCCGGCCTGGGGAGCGTGGTCTGCCTTTACGGAGCCGCCAGGTCCCTCTACGGCCGGACCGCAGCCTTCCTCGCCGCCTGGTTCCTGGCCCTCTCGCCCCTGCACATCTCCCTGAGCGGGACGGCCTTCACCGACCCCCTCCTTGTCTTCTGGGGGCTCGCCGCGGCGTGGGCGGCGGCCGCGGGCCGCCCGCTCTGGGCTGGCCTTGCGCTGGGCCTCGCCGCCTCCACCAAACAGCACGGATGGCTCTTCATCCCCCTCGTCCTGGCCCTGCTGGCCCTGGGCAGGGGCAGGAAGGTTGAGACAGGCCCTCCTGAGCACCTCCGTCGCCTCCGGGGGTTCGGCCGGGCTTTCCTGGCCTGCTCCCTGGCCTTCGCGCTCCCCACGGGCCTGACCACCTGGTGGGACGCGCACCGCTGGTCCTTCCGCCCCAGTTACCTGGACTGCAGCCTCACGGCCTATGGGGGCCTGCACCTGGCGGGCTGGGAAGCCCTTCCGGGGCGCGCCGCTGCCTGGGCACAGTTGGCCGGCTACCTGGGGGCCTGGCCTCCCTGCAACCTCCTCCTGGCGGCGGCCAGGGGACTGGTCCTCACCCTGGCGCTGCGCCAGGTCCGCGCCGCCGGGCGAGAAGCCGGGCGCGAAGCCTGGAGCGACCTCCTCTGGATCGCTTTCGGGCTGGGGTACCTGGGGGTGCACGTGGCCCTGAACTTCCAACTGTGGGACCGGTACCTCCTCCCCCTGGCCCCCGTGGCGAGCCTCCTCGGGGCGCGCGCCCTCGTGCTCCTGGGGCGCTGGCTCCGGCATGCCACGGGCCCCAGGAAGCCGCTGGCCTGGGGAATGGTCGTCCTCGCGGCCGTGGGCCTGTGGTGGCGGCCGGCGACGATGGCCGCCCAGAGCCGCCTGCCCCTGGGTGCGGACCACGGCGCGTACGACGGGATGCGGGCCGCAGCCCTCTGGCTGCGGGAACACGTGGGACCCGGCGAGCCTGTCTACCACCGCTGGCTGGGCTGGCACCTGGGGTACTACCTCTACGGCACCCTGGTGGACCACCGCTGGTATCCCCAGGCTGAGGTCCTGGCGGACCTGGTGTCCCGCTCCCAGGGCGGCTACCTGGCCGCCCCCTCCTGGCACTCCCTGGCCGCGGAGCGGGTGGCCCTGGCGAAGGCTGGCTTCCGGCTGGAGCCGGTGTTGCGGGCATGGGGACGTGTGCCATCCTGCACCATCACCGTCTACCGCCTCCGACCCGGCCCGCCGGACGCGCTGGCTCCGCCAGGCGGCCCCATCTGGTGAGGAGGGAGCGATGCGGAAGAGGCTCCACCACCTGGGGCCGCTGGCCTTCCTGGCAGCGTTGACCGTCCTCTTCCTGGCCCCTCTGATCCTCACCAACCGCGTCCTGGCGGGGCTGGACATCCTCACCTACTGGTACCCGTACCGTCAGCACGCGGCCGAGTCCCTGCGCGCCGGGCGCATCCCTCTCTGGAACCCTTACCTCTTCATGGGGGTTCCCTTCCTGGCCAATCCCCAGGCCGGCGTCTTCTACCCCTTCAACCTCCTCCTGACAGGGCTGGACGCCCCCGAGGCCATCAAGGCGACTATCGCCCTCCACATGGCCCTGGCGGCTGCCTTCGCCTACCTGTGGGCGCGGGTCGGGTTCCGCTTCGGGGTGGCCGGGGCCCTCGTCACCGGGATCGCATTTGGCCTGGGCGGGTTCCTGGGGGCCCAGGCGGAACACGTGAACCAACTGAGCATCTCGGCCTGGTTCCCTCTGGCGCTCCTCCTCGTGGACCTGGCCCTTCCCGGCCGGTGGGAGCACGGCACACAGGTCCAGGGGTGGGCCTGGAGCGCGCTGGCTGCCGTCCTCGGCGTCGCGTTCCTGGCGGGACACACCCAGGCCTGGTACATCTGCACGGCAGGGGTAGTCCTCTACGCCTTGCTGCCCGGGGCCTGGGGCCTGGTGCTGGCATGGCGCCGGGACCACGCCGCCCGCTGGCCAGAGGCCCGACGCTTCCTGCGGGAAGCGCTCTTCCTGGCAGGGGCCGTGGCGTTGGGCCTGGCCCTAGCCGCTGCGCAACTCCTCCCTACCTGGGAACTGGCGCGCCTTTCGGTCCGCAGCGGCGGCCTCCCCTACCGCGAGGCCGTCTCCTTCTCCCTGCGGCCAGGGCTGCTCTTCCATTCCCTGTTCCCCGCCTACGGCGAGGACCTGAGCCAGGTCTTCGCCAGCCCCGCCTGGACGGAGTACGTGGGCTACGTGGGGGTGCTGGGCTGGGTCCTGGCCCTGGCAGCCCTCGTCCAGGGCGGGCACAGGCGGGCCCTGGCCGTCGGGCTGGCCCTGGCCGGCGCGGGCCTGTTCCTCGCCCTGGGAGGGTACAACCCCTTCTACATCCTCCTCTACCTCGGGGTCCCAGGCTTCCGCTCCTTCCGGGCACCGGCCCGGTGGCTCCTCTGGTGGTCGCTAGGGATGGCCCTCCTGGCCGGCGCGGGGGTGGAAGCCTGCGGCGCGTCGTGGGGGAAGGTCCTCCGAGCACGCGGGGCAGCCCTCCGCACCGCGTGGCGCAGGGCCCGGTGGCCCGCCCGGGCCGGGGCCGTCGCCCTGGCCGGGGCGGCCCTCGCCGCACTCTGGCTCATGGACCTGCCCAGTCCACGCACCCTCGCCCTGTGGGCGGGAGTGGCTTGCTTGGGCATCCTGGTGATGGGGGTCGCCTCCCGCGGGCGCCGCTCCCGGGCCGCAGGCCGGGGGGCTCTCGTCCTCCTTGTGGCCCTGGAACTCTTCGCCGCCTCCAGGCCCCTCCCCTACAACTGGCCCACGGCTCGGGAGGCCTACGCCTCCCTGCGCACGGCCCCGGCCTTCCTGCGGACCGACCCCACCCTCTTCCGCTTCCTGAGCCTCTCCGACATCCGCTACGACCCGGGCGACCTGCCGGAGATGCGCCAGGTCTTCGGAGGGCAACTGCCAGAGCGGGCGGCCTACGACTTCGTGGTGGCGTCCAAGGAAAAAGAGATCCTGGCCCCCAACCTGCCCCTCCTCTTCCGCGTCCCCAGCGTGGACGGCTACGACGGTGGTGTCCTGCCCCTGAAGCGCTACGTCGCCTTCCTGCGCCTCTTCCTGCCAGAAGAGGCCATCCTCCCCGACGGACGCCTCCGGGAGCAATTGAAGGAGGTGCCCCCCACCCGTCTCCTCAACCTCGCCGGCGTGAAGTACGTCATCACCGATAAGGTGCAGGACGTCTGGGTAGACGGCTTTTACTACGACCTGGAGCACACCGCCTGGCTGGGGCCGGGGCTCCCCCCCATCTCCGCGGAGGGCCTCCCCCGCTTCCCCACCACAGGGGTGGGCGTGGTCTCGTATCTGGAGGGCGCGGCGGACCTCCCCGAAGGGACCCCCGTGGCCGTGGTGACCCTGACGGACGTCCAGGGGCGCACGTTCCGCTGGACGCTCCGTGCCGGACACGACACAGCCGAGGGCAAAGGGCTGGGGGCGCATCCGTCGGCCCGCGCCGTGCACGCCTGGCGTGACGACCCCGAAGGCCACGACTACCTCACCGTCCTTCGGCTGCCGGAGATGGTGCTCCCCCGGTCCCTGCACATCCAGAGCCTCCTCAGCGGGGAGGCACGGCTGGCCCTGCGGGGACTGAGCCTCCTGAACCACCTTGCCGAAACAGGGCAGCCCCTGATCCTCTCGTCCGGGGGGCGCTTCCGCCTCGTCCATTCGGGGGACGTGAAGGTCTACGAGAACCTGGATTTCCTGCCCCGGGCCTACCTTGTGCACCGGGCCACGGTGGAGCCCGACGACGAAAGGGCCCTGGCGCTCCTTGCGGACCCCGCCTTCAACCCGGCGGAAGAGGTCGTCCTGGGGGAGGGGAGGCCCCTTGCCGGCCGCCAATCCCGGGAAGGGGAAAGCGTGGCCCTGGTGCGCTACGAGCCGGAAGAAGTGGTCGTCCGGGTTTCCGCCAGGTCGGAGGGGTACCTGGTCCTGTCGGATACCTGGTACCCCGGCTGGCACGCCACGGTGGATGGTCAGCCAGCGGAACTCCTGCAGGCGGATTTCCTCTTCCGGGCCGTGTACCTGCCGCCTGGGGAGCACGAGGTGCGCATGGCCTACAGGCCCAGGAGCTGGGCGTGGGGCTGGCCCCTGAGCCTGGGGGCGGTGGGCGTCCTCGCCCTTGTGCTGGCGGCGGACCTGCGGCGCGGCCGCCAGAAGGGGGCTCGCAACCGCGACGGCACGGCAACCTAACCCCAGCAGGGCTGGCTCATTCTTATAGAACTCTGACAGCCTTCTGGCACAGCAGACCGTAGGGCACGCCTTCTGGCGTGCCCTCGCGGTTATAGCCTTCCCTTTTGTAAAAACAGGACAGCCCTGGAGGAACCCCGAGGGGTGGGGTTGGAAGGCGCACGGCCGTGCGCCCCTACCTCCATGTCGCTTTGCTCAGAATGACGTATCGTTGCTCTGTTATAAGGTCGGACGGATGTCCAACCTCTCCAGGGGCAACACGCTCTAGCGGCCTGGGGAAGGCCGTCCACGAATCGGTCCACGAATGCACGAAGGAGCCCGGCGCGATCGCAAGCCATTCGCTTATTCGTTCCCTTCATCCGTTGATGGCGTGGGCAGGACAGAGATACCCCGGGCATCTGATCCTCGTCACTGAGCAATTATCCTATCATTATTTGATAGCATTATTTCCTTCCTGTATATTGTGTATGTTGTGCCTTGACTTCTCCCCGCTTCCGTGCTACAATATAGGTGTACCAGTGAACCGAGCCTGTTTCCTTGGTCTCCGCCGAGGGGGCGGAGCGGTCCCTCACCGAGATGAGGAGGGGGAAACGGTGTGTCCTGCAGGGTGGAGCGGTCCGCGGGGTGGTGCTTCCCGCGTGTCGGCCCACGGCTGCGCGCCTGGACCTGCCGCGCTGCCTGCAGCGAGGAACGGAGGACGCGCACCTGTGAGCCCTCTGGATGAGGGCGAGGGTGCGCGTGTTGGTTTTCAGCAGTAGGTCACGCTTGTAGCGTGACCTCTTTGGCACGCCAGGAGGCGTGCCCTACGGTCTGCCGTGCCAGAGGGCTGTCAGAGTTCATAGGAATGAGTCAGCCCTGCATGTGGCAGGGGGAGCCCTGGACCCAGAGAAACCGTCCAACCGGGGGAGGGGGTGTTCCAGTTCCCTCCTCTGGCCCCGGTCCATCGCAGCCCTTTTCACTCCGGCCCGGTCCAGGCGTCCGTTCATCCTCTCGGGCTCAGGATGGGCAGAATGGGATTGGCAGCCAGATCGCGTGCTTGCTCGGTTCTGGAGGGTGCCTGTCCATGGCCTTTCTGACCCGGTTTCTGTGGTGGAACCGCAGACCTTTCCTCCATGAGTGGAAAAGCCTTTCGGAAAGGAGGTGATGCCCCAGGCCTTAGACCCTGACCCTTGTCCTCGCGTTGGCGTCCGGGTGCGCGCCGCACAGCGCGCGGAGACAAACGGAAAGGAAGGAGAACCATGGAGCGGATCCGAACCAAGAAAGAGTTGCTGGCGGTGCTGGCGGTCCTTTCCCTCTGCCTCACCCTCATCGCACCTTCGGCGGTGGCCAGCCCACCCAGGACGCAGGACCTCCCGCAGTTCACCATCCTCCACACCAACGACTTCCACGGCAACCTGCAGAGCGACTCCAGGGGGCGCGGTGGCGCGGCCTACCTGGCCGGGAAGATCAACGAGGTCCGGGCCGAGGTGGGGGCGGAGAACGTGGCCCTCTTGGACGCGGGCGATGAGTTCTTCGGCGCCCCGCCCATCTCCCAGTTGCTCATGGGCGAGAGCACCATTGACATCTTCAACATGATCGGCTACCAGGCCGCCACCCTGGGCAACCACGAATTTGACAAGGGCCAGGAGATCCTCCGGCAGCGGATCTCCCAATCCAACTACCCCTGGCTCGGGGCCAACGTGGTCCTGGAGGGGACGGAGTGGGACCATCCCGACTGGGTCCAGCCGTACACCCTGCTCACCCTGGGCAGCGGCGCCAACCAGGTCACCCTGGGCATCATCGGCGTGGACACCGATGAGACGCCCGTGGTGACCCTGAGGGGGACCACGGAAGGCCTGGTCTTCAAGGACCTGACGGAGACGATCCTGCATTACTACGACGAGGTCAAGGCCCAGTCCGACGCCCTCATCGTCCTGGCCCACATGGGCACCGCGGACAGCGGCCCCTACAAAGGCCTCCGGAGGGTGGCCCAGGAACTCATCAACGCGGGCAAGCCGGTGGACCTCTTTATCGGCGGGCACCAGCACGAGGCCTTGACCGCGCCGGTGTGGGTGGGCGATACGGCCATCGTCAGCGCGGGGCTCTACGGCCGCTACCTGGGCCGCTGCGATGTGACCATTGACCCGGCCACCAAGAAGTTGACCCTGGTCAACTACACCCTCTACACCATCAACAACACCCTCACGCCGGACCCGGACGTGGAGGCGCGGGTAGCCTACTGGGCTGCTCAGGTGGAGCCCTACATCAGCCGGGTCGTCGGCTACACCAACGTGAACCTGGTGCGGAACTACAACGGCGAGTCCAACATCGGCGACCTGGTGGCCGACAGCATGCTCTGGAAGGCGGACCAGTTGGACGATGGCGAACTGAACGGCTCCGTGGATATCGCCTTCACCAACGCCGGCGGCCTGCGGGCTGACATCACCATCCCCGAAGGGGCATCGCTCCCGTACCGCATCACCTGGGGCGACACCTTCAACGTCCTGCCCTTCGGAAACACCCTCTACCTCATGGACCTGACCGGGGCCCAGATCCAGGAACTCCTGGACCAGGCGGCCAGCCTCTACAAGGGCATCCTGCAGACCTCCGGGGCGACCTGGTACTGGTACAACAACTGCAGCTGCATCACGCCCAGGACCTGGGGGGCCTACGGGATCAAGGTCGGGAACGAGCCGCTCAGGCGGGACCAGGTCTACCGGGTGGTGACCAACAACTTCCTCGCCCCTGGTGGGGACAACTTCACCACCTTCGCCCGGGGGACCAACCGCTGGGACTCCTACTATGACATGCAGGAGGCCCTCAACGAGTACATCCAGTGGTACAACGAGAACGTCGGCCCCATTGACTACCAGGTGGAGGGGCGCATCGTCCAACTGGACAACGTGGTGACCATCCTGCACACCAACGACACCCACGGCGTCTGGGAGCCGACCATCTACCGCGGGCGCAAGGAAGGCTTCGCCTACCTGGCGGCCCTCATCGCCAGGGAACGGGCCCACAACCCGGACCTGCTCCTCCTGGATGCGGGCGACACCTTCCAGGGGAACGCCTTCGCCCAGTACTTCCGCAACAGCACGCCCAACCCCATCGCCGGTGGGCTGAACCTCCTGGGCTACGACGCCTTCGTCCTCGGCAACCACGAGTTCAACTTCGGGCCGCAGACCTTCGCCACCATGCTCGGCCAGTTGGGGTGCCCCATCCTGGGCAAGGTGAACCTCGTAGATGATGGCTCCTACGGGTTCATCAACGACCACGTGCGGGAGTACATCAACCTGGAGGTCAACGGGCTGAAGGTGACGGTCTTCGGCCTGACCAACCCGCGGGTGTACCGCTACGAACTGCCCACCAACATCCCTGGCTTGACCTTCCTGCCGGCGATTGCCGCGGCCCAGGACTTCGTGCCCAAGGTCCTGGCCGAAGAGCACCCGGACCTGCTGGTGGCCCTGACCCACATTGGCTACGCGCCCTACGCCGATGAACCGGAGAGCGACACGCTCCTGGCCGACACGGTGCCCGGCATTGACGTGATCATCGGCGGGCACAGCCATACTCGGCTTGACCCAGCAGTGCTCCGCGTCACCGAGGCCAACCCGGATGGTGTCCTGATCGCCCAGGCCGAGCGGTACGCCCTGTACCTGGGCAAGGTCAACGTGGGCTTCAAGGACGGCCAGATGGTCCTGCGGGAGGGGTACCTCATCCCGGCGGATGAGGTGCAGACGCCCGATCCCACGCTGATGGGGTACCTGCAGCCGTTCCTGGATGAGATCCGGGCCTACACCGCCACGCCCATCGGCCAGACCCTTACGCCGCTGGACGCGCTGAACGGCTTCACGGAGGAGACCAACGGGGCCAACCTCCAGACCGACGCGGCGGTGTGGGAACTGGAGCGGCACGGCATTGACGTGGACTTCTACCTCTCCGGCGCCATGACCAACCAGAAGGTGGCCAGCGGAGCGTCGCCTGCCAACCCCGTGACCCTCACGGTGGGCGACATGTACACGTTGATGCCGTACGAGAACTCCCTGGTCGTCTTCCGCATGAACGGCCCGCAGATCAAGCGGATCCTGGAGCGCGCCTACCGCAACTGGTACTACTACAAGTACGTGCCGGGGTGGGGCGGCTACTCCCACTACACCACCTGCATGCTGGACATCAACGGCGGCAACCAGATCCGCTACCTGGATACCTACCCCGCTCTTCCCGATGGCAACAACGTGATGGCCCTCCGCATCGGCGACAAGTTCGTGGACTTCAACGACCCGAACACCTACTACAACGTGGGGACGGTGAACTACGTCGCCGCGGGCTCCTGCAACTTCAACGACGCAGGCATCACCATCTGGCCGCTGGACCAGATCGTGGCCGACACCCAGTTCTACGTGCGGGATGCGGTCATCGGCTACATCCAGGAGCAGGGGACCATCAACCCGCAGGTGGAGGGGCGGCTCCAGATGCGGCGGTTCTACCTGGACTACACCTTCACCGCGGATAAGGACGTGGTCGTCCCGCCGGAGGCGCAGACCTTCACCTTCACCGCCACCAACATGGGGACAGAGGCCAGCGGCTCTGCCTACATCTACTTTGACCTGCCGACGACGCTGGACCTCGTCACCTTTGAGGCCAACTTCGGCGACCTGGGCTGGTACGCCGGGGCACGCCAGTTGCGGTGGTGGGGCCAGGTCCAGCCAGGCCAGACGCTCCAGATCACCTTCACCGTCAACGCCACCGGTGCCTCCACGGTGCGGGCGGTGGCCGACGACGGCACAGGCTGGGTGGAGGAGCGGACCTGGACGACGGCGGCCCAGGTCACCTTCCAGCACGGTGTGGCGCCCAACCCGGGCTACCTGTGGCAGCGGGACATCACCCTGGACCTGTGGAACCCGAACACCAACTACTGGACAGCCTTTGACTACGACACGGCCTTCGTCCGCCAGCCCAAGATCAAGAAGATGCTGGTGCACTTTGACCGGCTGACGGATTTCATCCCCGCGGGCGCGCAGGTGACGAGGGCCACCCTCACGGTGACGGCGAACAGTTCCACCAACCCGCAGGGCCAGGAGGTCGCCGTTGCGCCGGTCCTCACGGCCTGGAAGTTTGACGAGGCCACCTGGAACCAGGCCGCGGCGGGCACCCCCTGGATGACGCCTGGTGGCGACCTGGGCGATCCTGTGGATAGCATCTGGGTCGGCGCGCCCGGTGCCTACACCCTGGACGTGACCGAGATCGTGCAGGCCTGGCTGGACGGCACGCTGCCCAACTACGGCCTGGCCCTCTACTCGGAGACGCAGCGGGGTGCGGTGGAGTGGCGGTACCTGTCCTGGGTGGCCCAGGATGCCGCAGGCCGCCCGCGGCTGTTCGTGGAGTACGTCCTGCCCTAGAAGAGCATGCTCAGGGAGTGGCTGGGTCAGGGGCTCCTGACCCAGCCACCCCGCCGCAGCACGAGAGCGTTCTCCCAGGTGGCGGCCCCTTGACGAGGGGGGCCGCCACCTTTTTGCGTGGTGGAGGGGTGCCTCGGCCTGAGCCGGCCCCGGACGAGCGACGGAGCTGCCCGCACGACCGTGAAATACGACGCAAGGGGCTGCCGTGGAATTTGGCTCTCCCTGGGCCTCGTGTTACAATTGCCTGGTTGAACGCTGTTGGCTGGAGGGTTGAGAGTGGCCGTCTCGGCACAACGGAGCAGGTCCTGGTTATCGGTCTTGCGGCTTCTGGAGCGAGTGCAGCCACCGGAGGCCCTGGTGGCGGTGGGCCTGGCCGTTCTGGCCGGCCTTGCGGTGGGAGGCGCGTACCTCGTCTTCCACTACCTCATCGCCCTGGTCCACGAGATCGGGTTCGTCCGTGCCGCGGCCTGGCTGAGCGCCCTGGGGCCGTTCTACGTGGTCCTCATCCCGGCCCTGGGCGGACTTCTGGTGGGGCCTCTGGTCGTCTACCTGGCCCCCGAGGCCAAGGGCCACGGTGTGCCCGAGGTAATGGAGGCGGTGGCGCTGCGCGGGGGCCGCATCCGGCCCGTCGTCGCCATGGTCAAATCGGTGGCCTCGGCCATCACCATTGGCTCTGGCGGCTCCGTGGGCCGGGAAGGGCCCATCGTGCAGATCGGTTCGGCCCTGGGCTCCGCCCTAGGCCAGTGGCTGCACCTCTCGGACCGGCGCATCCGGACCCTGGTGGCCTGTGGCGCGGCCGGGGGGATCGCCGCCACCTTCAATGCGCCCATCGCCGGCGTCATCTTCGCCGTGGAGGTTATCCTGGGCGAACTGGAGGTGGAGTCCATCGGGAACGTGGTCATCGCCGCGGTCACGGCCTCGGTGGTGGGCCGCCTGGTCTTCGGGGCTTCGCCCGTGTTCCCGGTGCCCCGCTACAGCCTGGTGAGCCCGTGGGAGTTGGCTTTCTACGTGGTCCTAGGGGCGCTGGCCGCGGTGGTGGGGGTGGCCTTCATCCGGATGCTGTACGCCCTGGAGGATGTCTTTGGCCGCTGGCGGGCTCCGGCCTACCTGAAGCCCGCGGCAGGGGGCCTCCTGGTGGGGCTGGTGGGGCTGGCCTACCCGCAGGTCTTCGGGTCGGGCTACGAGACCATCGGGAAGTCCCTGCTGGGCACCATGGGTGTGGGGCTGGCGCTGGCGCTGCTGGTGGCAAAGCTCCTGGCGACGTCCTTCACGCTGGGGTCAGGGGCCTCGGGCGGCATCTTCGCGCCCTCCCTCTACATGGGGGCCATGCTGGGCGCGGCATTCGGCAGCGTCGTCCATGCCCTCTGGCCGGCCATCACCGCAGGGAGCGGGGCCTACGCCATCGTGGGCATGGCCGCCGTCTTCTCCGGGGCGGCCCGGGCTCCCCTGACGGCCATGATGATCCTCTTTGAGATGACAGATGACTACCGCATCATCCTTCCTCTGATGTTGTCGTGCGTGGTGAGCACCCTCGTGGCCAGCCGCCTGCACCGGGAATCCATCTACACCGAGAAACTGGTGCGCCGGGGCATCCGCCTGCAGCGAGGGCGGGACATTGACGTGATGCAGGGCATCACCGTGGGCGAAGTCATGGAAGCGAACCCGGAATGGGTCCCGCCCGACATGCCTCTGCGGGACCTCGCGGACAAGTTCGCCACCAGCCACTACCACGGCTTCCCCGTGCTGGACGAGGAAGGCAACCTGTACGGCGTGGTCACGCTGGAGGACCTGGAGCGGGTGACCCGTGAGGGGAAACGCCGGCCGGGCGCTACGGTCCGGGACATCGCCACCACTTCTCTGGTGGTGGC
>JBMFPD010000028.1:0-18440 GCA_049969295.1 Anaerolineae bacterium
CGGACGAGCATCCGGTCACCCTCGTGCGCGCCGTGGGCACATCCCAGGCCATCGTGCGCCAGATCCCCCTCTTTGAACTGGACCGGCAGCCGGACCTGGACCACCTGACGTGCCTCCTGGTGCCGCCGCTGGACGCCCCCGGGTCGGTCCTCGCCCTGCAGGAGGTGGTGGCCCACCTGCGCGCGCCGGAGGGATGCCCCTGGGACCGGGAACAGACCCACGCCTCTCTCCGTCCGGAACTGCTGGAAGAGACCTACGAGGTCCTGCAGGCGATAGACGAGGACGACACCGGGAAGTTGCGGGAAGAACTGGGCGACCTTCTCCTGGAGGTCTGCCTGCAGATGCAGATCGCGGCCGACGAGGGGGAGTTCCGTCCCACGGAGGTGGTGGCCGGCATCGTGCAGAAACTGGTGCGACGCCATCCCCACGTCTTCGGGGAGGTGGAGGTCTCCGGCTCTGGCGAGGTGATCCGCAACTGGGAAGAGACCAAGCGGCGGGAACGGGGCGACCGGGGCTTTGCCGACATGCTCAACAGCGTGCCCAGGACCCTGCCCGCGCTGGCCCAGTGCCAGTCGTACCAGAAGCGGGCGGCGCGGGTGGGGCCAGCCCTCCCTCCAGCGGAGGAGGCCCTGGCCTGGCTCGCGCGGGAGGCGGCCCAGAGGCCCCAGGAGACGCCGGGAGATCGGGCGCGCTACTTGACCCGCCTCCTCTTCGGGGCCGTGGCCCTGGCCCAGGCCTGGGGCATGGACGCGGAAAGCCTCCTGCGGGAGGCGAACGGGGCCTTCCGAACGGCCTTCGCCGAGGCCGCACGGGCTGTGGAGCGGGGCGAAGCCAGGTGGGAGGCCTTCCCGTGGGAGGCCCTGGTGCCAGGTTAATCCCAGCATCCCAAGAGGCGTGCCCCTACCATCGCATCACATTGGTTGTTGACGATATGTCATTCCGGGCAAAGCGACGGGGAGGTAGGGGCGCACGGCTGTGCGCCCCTACCAGGCCATGCCGCGCCAAAAAGGGTGTCAGAGTTCCGCAGAATGAGCCAGCCCCGCCCTGCTCCCCCGGGCGGTTGACTTCCCCTGCAAGTTGCGGTATCCTTCCCTCAAGGGTGAGGGCAGGACCATGCTTGACCTGGACTTTTTCTACCAGCGTCGGCAGCGTGACTATCTCCTGAAGATCAGCCGCGCCATGACCTCGCGGCTGGACCTCCCTTCCCTCCTGCGCCTCATCCTCCAGAGCGCAGCGGAGATGGTCCAGGGCGAGGTGGGCCTGGTCGCGCTGGTCCAGCCGGATGGCACGTTGCGCATTGAGGCTTCTTACGGCGTTTCCAGGGACGGCCTCTCCTTCTTTGAGAAAGCCCTGGAGCCCATCACCCTTTCCAGCCGGGAAACGTACCCCCAGACGCTGCGGCTCCTGGAGCGCTGTCTGCACCCGGAGGTGGTGGCTGCAGCGACTGGCATCCCCCTGCGGCAGGCCGTGGCCCTTCCTATGACACTGGAGGAAGAGCCTATCGGCCTGATCATCCTCTTCCGGACCACCGGCTACGCCTTCTCCCGCGACGACCGGGAGGTCCTCCAGAGTTTCGCCGACCAGGCGGCCATCGCCGTGCGCAACGCGCGCCTGTACCAACTCGTGAGCGCGGAGAAGCGTCGTCTCTCCGCCATCATTGAGAACACGGTGGACGGCATCGTCATCCTGGACCCCGACTGGCGGGTGCTCATCGTCAACAGGGCCTTCACGGAGATGACCGGTATCTCTCCGGAACAGGCCCAGGGGCAGCCGCTGCGCCGGGTCCTGCACCTGCGGGACGTGCAAGGCCTGGACCCCTGCCGGGACGAAGGGGTGAGCCTGCCCGGGGAAGGGTCCCTCAGGGTGGAAGGGGTCATCGCCCGGCCAGGCCGCCAGCCCCGCACGGTGGAGGTTTCCTACTCCGCCATCCGGAATGAGGAAGACCGCCTGGTGAACATCCTGGTGGACATCCACGACATCACCCGCTTCCGGGAGGCGGAGGAACTTAAGTCCACTTTCGTCTCGGTCATCACCCACGAACTGAAGACCCCGGTGGCCCTGATCAAAGGCTATGCCAGCACTCTCCTGCGGGAAGACGCCAGATGGGATTGGAAGACGGTGCGCGAGATGCTCCAGGTCATTGAGGAAGAGAGCGACCGCCTGGACCGTCTGATCAACAACCTGCTGGACGTCTCCCGCATTGAGGCCGGGGCGCTGAAACTGGAACTCACAGAAGTGGACCTGCCAAAACTGGCCCAACGCCTGGTGGAGGGGTACGCCCTGCAGACAGAGAAGCACCGCTTCCTGGTGGACTTCGTGGAGGGCTTCCCCCTCGTGATGGCCGACGAGGAACGGATGCGGCAGGTCCTCTCCAACCTCGTGGGCAACGCCGTCAAGTACTCGCCGGAAGGAGGCACCATCCGTATCGGGGGCTGGTACGACGAACGGGAGGTAACGGTCTACGTGGCCGACGAGGGCATCGGCATCCCCCAGGGGGAGGAAGAGCGGGTCTTTGAGCCCTTCCACCGGGTGGACAGTTCCCTGCGCCGACGCACCCAGGGGGCGGGATTGGGCCTGTACCTGGTCAAGGCCCTGGTGGAAGCCCATGGCGGGCGCGTCTGGGTGCGCAGCGAAGAGGGGAAGGGAGCGACCTTCTTCTTCACCCTGCCCAGGAACTCGGGGGGCATGGAAGCCTGATAGTCCCACCAGTTCTGACGGAGTTCTGACAACGCTCTGGCGTTTTTCCAACGCTGGGCGGTTATGATAGAATGAGAGTGCGAGGCGCTGCCCGCGTCTCAACAAAGGGGGAGAGCGGGGAACCGCGCTCAACCCCAGATCATGGTGAAGAGGAGTGAGGAACGATGTTCTTCTGGGATCCTTTGTACCTGGTCTTCGCCCTACCGGCGCTCCTTCTGGCCTTGTACGCCCAGGCCCGGGTCCAGGGGGCCTACAGCAGGTACACCCGCGTCCCCAACTCCCGGGGCGTGACCGGGCTCCAGGCCGCAAAGTACCTCCTGGACTCGGTAGGCCTCTCTTTCCTGAACATTGAAGGGACGCCAGGCGAGCTTTCGGACCACTATGACCCGCGGTCCAAGACCCTGCGGCTCTCGCCCGCGGTGGCCCGACAGCCTTCGGTGGCGGCCCTGAGCATCGTGGCCCACGAGATCGGGCACGCCCTCCAGGACGCGGAAGGGTACGCCCCTCTGCGCGTCCGCAGCGGGCTCGTGCCGGCGGTGACGGTGGGGTCCTGGGTGGGTCCCATCCTCTTCCTGCTGGGCCTTCTGATGGCCTCGCCCACCCTGGCGTGGGCAGGTGTGGTGGCTTTTGCTGGGGCAGCTGTCTTCGCCCTGGTCACCCTGCCCGTGGAGTTCAACGCCAGCCGCCGAGGCCTGGCTCTGCTGCGGCAATCGGGTCTGCTGATGACCGAGGCCGAACTGAAGGGCGCTAAAGCGGTGCTGGATGCCGCGGCCCTGACCTACGTGGCCGCGCTGGCCCAGTCCCTCTCCACCCTTCTGTACTACATCTTCCTCGCCTCCGGCATGCGCAGGAGGGACTGAGGGCCAGAAAGTTCATCTTGCCTTAATGTATTGGACCTACCATGAGGCCGGGTGGGGAATCCCCTGCCCGGCCTTTCAATCTCTGCGTGCGAGGGTGGAGGTGAACCATGAAGGACATCCGGCTGAAAACCCGGTGGCTTGTGCTGGTTGTCATGCTCCTTACACTCATAGCCCTTGTGGCGTGCAGCCCCAGAACTGTGGTGGGTCTCTTCCGCTCACCCACCCCTGTGGCGGTGATGGCTTCTGAGGAGGTCCTTTTGGCGACGGGCACGCCCGCGCCCACGATGGTGGCCACGCCTGCGGCCAGGACACCCGCGCTCCCCGAGGACCCACAGACGGCGATCCTCACCCGCATCTACGAGCAGGTCAACCCCTCGGTGGTCAACATCCGGGTGGTGAAGGTGGTGAGCGGCATCGGCGGCTTCAACGTGCCCATCCCCGACGTGCCCGGCTTCCCTCAGATCGTGCCCCCACAGAACCAGCCCTTTGTGCAGGAGGGGGTGGGCTCCGGCTTCGTCTACGACAAGGAAGGGCACATCGTGACCAACAACCACGTAGTGGAGGGGGCCAAGGAACTGGAGGTGACCTTCTACGACGATGTCCGGGTGCCAGCGAAGGTGGTGGGCACCGACCCCGATAGCGACCTGGCCGTAATCAAGGTGGACGTGGACCCGGACGAATTGCATCCAGTGGTCCTGGGCGACTCGGACCAGGTGCGGGTGGGCGAGCGGGCCATCGCCATTGGCAACCCCTTCGGCCTTGCCGGGACGATGACCGCCGGGATCGTCAGCGCCGTGGGCCGCACCCTCAGCCTGGGTACCTCCCAGTTCTCGGTCCCCCAGGTCATCCAGACCGATGCGGCCATCAACCCGGGCAACTCTGGGGGGCCGCTCCTGAACGCCCGAGGGGAGGTCATCGGGGTGACCACAGCCATCCAGTCGTCGGACGGGTCCAACGCGGGGGTCGGGTTCGCCGTCCCCTCCAGTCTGGTGGCGCGGGTAGTCCCCGCTCTCATCAGCAAGGGGCACTACGACCACCCGTGGCTGGGCATCTCTGGACGTACGATCGGTCCCGACCTGGCGCAGGTCCTGAACCTGCCGGTGGAGCGGGGCGTCCAGGTGGTGGAGGTGACGCCAGGCGGACCTGCCGACAAGGCCGGCCTGCGGGGCAGTTCAGGCGCGACGGTGAAGTTCAAGGGGGTGGACATTGAGACCGGTGGAGACATCATCGTCCGCATAGACGACCAGCCGGTCCGCAAGTTTGACGACCTCCTCGTCTACCTGATGCGGCACACGGAGGCCGGCCAGACCGTCACCCTGACCATCCTCCGGGATGGGAAGGAGATGCAACTGAAGGTAACGCTGGGCAAGCGCCCCAGCCGGAGCGTGTAGCGCTTGCCCACGGGGAAAGGGCCGCAGCGTGGCGTGCAGGAGCCGCCTCGCCGGGGCGGATGGCTGTCCGCCCCGGCCGTGCCCCGCGGGCGCCAGGGGGCCGGGCCGGCCTCACCCCTCCCCCTCCACGTGCACGAGGACCTGGCCAAGCCCGGCCACCCGCTCCCGCAGGCCTCGCTCCACCTGGTCGGCCAGGCGATGGGCGGTGGCGACGCTGATACGGGGGTCGGCGATGCAATGGACCACCACGTCCAGGCCATCGGCAGCCTGGCGGACCTGCAGGCTGTGCCATGAGCGCAGCCCCTGGGTGTGGGCTAGCACCTCCTGAAGAGCCTGTTCCACCTGTGCCCGCTGCTCCGCCGCAGCCTGATGTTCCAGCACAGGGGCGTAGCGCGGCTCCAGGTGGGTGTTGATCTCCCGCACAGAAGGAAGCTCCTCCCGCACCCGCGCTTCAAACTGTTCCAGGAGTTCGCGAGCCTCCTGCAGGGTGAGGCGCTCGTCCAGTTCGGCGTGCAGATCCAGGTGCACGCCGTCGGCGTCCTGGTGAGCGTGCATGTTGTGCAGGCGCATGCCCAGTTGGGCGGCCACGGCGCTGAGTGTCTGGTCCAGGGTCTCGTCCGCCAGCCGCCCAGGGTCCACGTGGACCACCACATCGCTCCCCGGGACGGCAGCACGCAGCGCGTCTTCCACCTGGGCGGCGATGCGGTGGGCTTCCTCCAGCGACTTGGAGCGGTCCACGGTAGCAGTCAGGTCCAGGAAGACCGCAGGGCCCACCTCCCGCACCCGGACATGGGTCACTTCCTCCACCCCGGGCACGCCCTGGGCCACCTCCAGCACCTGTTCCTGAAGGCCGCGGGGCGCGGTATCTATGAGGGCCATCACCGCCCGCTTCCCCAGTTGGAAGGAAACCCCCACGACAATGGTGGCCACCACCAGGGCGGCGATGGCGTCCGTGTGGATGAGGAAGGCCCACCGGGGTCCCAGCCGCTCCCCAAGCCACACGCCCCCCAGTCCCAGGATGACCACGCTGGAGGACCAGACATCTGTGGCGAAGTGCAGGGCATCGGCCTCCAGGGCCTGGCTCTTGTGCTTCCGGGCTGCCCGGTAGAGCATGCGGGAGCGGTTGACGTCCACGGTAATGGAGATGGCCATCACTGCGAAGCCCCAGATGCTAGCTTCAATCTCCACAGTCTTGAAGAACAACCTCTGGATGGCCTCGTAGATGATCCAGACGCAGGTCGCCAGGAGGAGAAGCGTCTCAAAGAGGGCGGAGAGGTTCTCCACCTTGCCGTGGCCGTAAGTGTGGTGGGCATCGGGCGGCTTGCCGGCGATGCGGACAGCGAAGAAGGTCATCAGCGCCGCGGCCAAGTCCAGGCCAGAGTGGGCCGCCTCCGCCAGGATGCCCAAGCTGCCGGTCAAGAGCCCCACCACTAACTTCAGGCTGGTCAGGAGCACGGCCGCCAGCACAGAGGTGAACGCAGCCAGGTTCTTCTCGCGGCTGGCTGCGTGGGCTTCGGAAGATTCCGCCATAGGACGTACCTCTCTCCAGGGCCGGGGTTGCGGTGTTGCCTGTAGTTAGGGAAAGTATACCACAAAACCTATCGGACGACGAAGGGAAAGGGTGTCGGGTTGCGGTTCTGCCTTGTGTTGGTGGATGCGCAGCCATCGCCTTTGCCTCTGGCAGGGCCGATGCATGGCTGCCCGTCCCACGGTGTTCCCATTTGACATCCTGCGCCCTTGTGGTACAATAATTCCGAGCAATTACTAGGAATTCTGCGGCGGTCAGCATGAAGTTCACGGCCAAGGAACAGTATGGCCTGCGGGCCATGGCGGAACTGGCCCGGCACTACGGGCGGGGCCCCGTCTCCCTCGCGGAGGTGGCGGAGGCGCAGGGCCTTCCCCTCCCCTACTTGGAACAGATCGTTGCACCCCTGCGGGAGGCAGGCCTCGTGCGCAGCACCCGGGGAGCCCACGGCGGCTACGAACTGGCCCGCGCCCCGGAGACCATCACCGCGGGCGACATCATCCGGGCCCTGGAGGGCTCCATCCTCCCCATCACCTGTGTGGACGACTGCGACACAGCCTTCTGCGAGCGGGAGGAGACCTGCCCCACCCGCAGCGTGTGGGCTCAGGTCCGTGACCGCCTTGTGGAGACTCTGGATAGCATCACCCTGGCCGACCTGCGCCCTCCGCAGGACGCCTGAACCCTGTAACTCAGAGGGAGACCCATGCACCACACAGAAGCCAGGGCACCAATGCCCAACGAAACCCTGTCCTCGCGGGAGAGGCGGCCAGAGGAGCCCCGTCCTCGCTCCGAGAGAGGGCCATCCAGCCCCAAGCCGGGCCTTTGGGCGCTCATGAGGGAAGACATCCAGGCGGCTTTGGACCACGACCCGGCGGCCCGCAACGCGCTGGAGGTGATCCTCACCTACCCCGGCGTCCACGCCATCTGGCTGCACCGCATCGCCCACTGGCTGTGGAACCGCCGGCTGCGCCTCCTGGGGCGGATGGTCTCCCATTTCAACCGCTTCCTCACCGGCATAGAGATCCACCCAGGGGCCAAGATCGGGCGGCGGTGCTTCATTGACCACGGTATGGGGGTGGTCATCGGCGAGACTGCCGAGGTGGGCGACGACGTCCTCATCTACAAGGGGGTGGTGCTGGGGGGCGTCTCCATGGAACGGACGAAGCGCCACCCCACCATCGGCCGCAGCGTGGTCCTGGGGAGCAACGCTGTCGTCCTCGGCCCCATCCAGGTGGGCGATGGGGCGCGCATCGGGTCGGGGGCGGTGGTGGTCAAACCTGTGCCACCGGGGGCCACCGTGGTGGGGGTGCCGGGGCGGGTGGTCAAAATCAACGGCACCCGCTGCTTCCAGGAGCCCGACCTGCACCACGAGCGGCTCCCCGACCCCCTGGAGCAGACCGTGCAGCGTCTGGAGGAACGGATCGCCGCGCTGGAGGCGCAGATCCAGCACCTCGCGGAGCGCCTGGAGCGCACGTCCCGAGAACCGGCCTGAGGAGGGAACATCCATGGCAGAGGACATCCTGCAGTTGATCGGCAATACACCGGTGGTGCGCCTGCGGAGGGTCCCAGAGCCCGGGAGCGCCACGGTCTGGGCCAAACTGGAAGGGTTCAACCCCGGGGGCAGCGTCAAGGACCGCATCGCTCTCTCCATGGTGGAGGCAGCGGAGCGGGACGGCCGCCTCCGGCCCGGGGGGACCATCGTGGAGCCCACCAGCGGCAACACGGGCATCGGCCTGGCCATGGTGGCCGCGGCCCGGGGGTACCGCCTCATCCTCACCATGCCCGAGACCATGAGCGTGGAACGAAGGGCGCTCCTGCGGGCCTACGGCGCCGAGATCGTCCTCACGCCAGGGGCAGAGGGGATGTCCGGGGCTGTGGCTCGGGCCGAGGCCCTGGTCCGGGAGAACCCTGACTCCTTCATGCCGCAGCAGTTCAAGAACCCGGCCAACCCCCAGGTCCACCGGGAGACCACCGCCCAGGAGATCCTGAGGCAGGTCCCCGGCAAGGTGGATGCCTTCGTCGCCGGCGTGGGCACTGGCGGCACCATCACCGGTGTGGGCGAGGTGCTCAAGGCCCGCTGGCCCGACGTGCGCATCGTGGCCGTGGAGCCGGCCGACTCGCCGGTCCTCTCCGGCGGGAAGCCTGGCCCCCACAAGATCCAGGGCATCGGCGCGGGGTTCGTCCCCGACGTGCTGCGGGTGGACCTCCTGGACGAGGTCATCCCGGTCACGTACGAAGCCGCTCGCGAGACGGCACGCCGCCTGGCCCGGGAGGAAGGGATCCTGGTGGGCATCTCCTCCGGCGCGGCAGCCTGGGCCGCGCTCCGGGTGGCGGCACGCCTCGGAGAGGGGAAAACGGTGGTGGTCATCCTCCCGGACACGGGGGAACGCTACCTGAGCACAGGGCTTTTCGGCGACTGAGCCCAACCTCTCCTCATCCCCCAGCCCCTTCTCGTCCCCGATGCGGAGGGGAAAAGGGGGCCAAAGGGTAGAGGTGAGGTCCCATCTCGGGACCAGGTTCCAAGGATAAGGAGGTCAACGAAAGACGCAATGGCGCAAGAGATCATCTACCTGGACCATGCAGCGACCACGCCGGTGGACCCGCGCGTGGTGGAAGCCATGCTTCCCTACTGGACAGAGCAGTACGGCAACCCGTCCAGCATCTACAGCCTGGGCCGGGCCGCAGCCCGCGCTCTGGAAGACGCGCGGGAGACGGTGGCCAACATCCTCCACTGTGAGCCGCGGGAGGTCATCTTCACCAGTTGCGGCACCGAGAGCGACAACCTGGCCATCCGCGGGGTGGCCTTCGCCCGGCGGGCCGCGGGCAAGGGGAACCACATCATCACCTCCAGCATTGAGCACCACGCCGTGAGCCACACGGTGGAACAACTGGCCAAGCACTTCGGCTTTGAGGCCACCTTCCTGCCGGTGGACCGGTACGGCGTGGTGGACCCGGACGAGGTGCGCAAGGTCATCCGCAAGGATACGGTGCTCATCAGCATCATGTACGCCAACAACGAGATCGGCACCATTGAGCCCATCGCCGAGATCGGGGCCATCGCCCGGGAGCACGGCATCCCCTTCCACACCGACGCAGTCCAAGCCGGCGGCGCGCTGAGCCTGGACGTGAACGCGCTCAACGTAGACCTCCTCTCCCTCTCAGCCCACAAGTTCTACGGGCCGAAGGGCGTGGGGGTGCTCTACGCGCGGAGGGGCGTCTCCTTCTGGCCCATGCAGACCGGCGGCGGCCAGGAGCGGAACCGCCGGGCCGGGACGGAGAACGTCCCCTACATCGTGGGCCTGGCCACGGCCCTCCGCCTGGCCTACGAGGAACTGGAGGAGCACAACGCGCGCCTCGTCCGCCTGCGGGACCGCCTCATCCAAGGGGTGCTCCAGAGCATCCCCGACAGCCAACTGACCGGCCACCCGACCAACCGCCTGCCCAACAGCGCCAGTTTCGTCTTCCGGGGGATTGAGGGCGAGTCCATCCTCCTGAACCTGGACATGGAGGGCATCTGTGCCTCCAGCGGCTCGGCCTGTACCTCGGCCTCGCTGGAGCCCTCCCACGTCCTCCTGGCGCTGGGCCTGCCCCACGAGGTGGCCCACGGCTCCCTGCGCCTGACCCTGGGCCGCAGCAACACCGAGGAGCAGGTGGACCGGGTGCTGGAGGTCCTGCCGGGGATCGTGCAGAAGTTGCGGGCCATGAGCCCTCTCTACGCGCCCGGGTCCTGAGGGGCAGGGAAGCCGCATGGGACTGGCCTCGCCGTACCTTTCTTTCGTGGCCCGCGGCCTGGAGGCGCGCCTCCTGGGAAGGCGGCGGCCGTTCCTGGCGGGGTTCAAGGTGACGCACCGCTGCAACCTGCGGTGCCGGGCCTGCCCTTTCTGGCGGCGGCCGGCCGACGACATCCCCTACGAGGCGGCCCTCCAGGCCATGGAGGCACTCCACCGCGCCGGCGTGCGGTTGCTCATCCTGGAGGGGGGCGAGCCCTTCCTCTGGCGGGACGGAGACCACACGCTGGAAGACCTGGTGCGCGCGGCCAAGGCCCGCTTCTACCGCGTGGGGATCGCCACCAACGGGACGCTCCCCCTGGAGAGCGAGGCCGACATCCTGTGGGTGAGCCTGGACGGTTTGGAGGAAAGCCACGATTACAACCGGGGGCCCACATTCCGCCGGATCATGGAGAACGTAGAGCGGTCATCGCACCCCCGCCTCTTCGCCCAACTGACCATCAACCGGCGCAACCGGGACGAGATCCCCGACCTGGTGCGCTTCCTGGCGGACAAAGTCCGGGGGATCACCTTCCAGTTCCACTACCCCTACCCAGAGTCGGAGGACCTGTACCTGCCCTTGGAGGAGCGGGCATCGGTGCTGGAGGGCCTTATCCGCCTGAAGCAAGAGGGCTTTCCAATCCTGGATTCCTATGCTACACTGGAAGCCCTGAAGGACAACTCCTGGCGTTGCCACGACTGGCTCATCGCCAACGTGGAGCCCACCGGCCAGGTCAACTGGGGATGTTACCTGAAAGGCCGCGGACCAGCCGACTGCCGCAAGTGCGGCTTCGCCGCCCATGTGGAACTTTCGCTGGCCTACGACTGGCATCCCGGGGCCATCGCCGCTGGGATCCGCACCTTCGGGCTGCAGCCGTTTCAGTGGATCACGAGGTAATACCTCACCCCTACCCGGATTGGGGGATGAGGAGAGGTCACCTGGGCGGGGAAGAAACCCGCACACCGTCTGAGGAGCGTGTAGAAAATCCATGGAATACACCGACCTGGTGATCGAGCATTTCCGCAACCCCCGCAACGTGGGGGTGATTGAGGACGCCGACGGCGTGGGCCGGGAGGGGAACCCCATCTGCGGGGACCTGATGGAGATCTTCATCAAGGTGGAGGACGGCCGCATCGCCGACATCAAGTTCCGCACCTTCGGCTGCGGCGCAGCCATTGCCACCAGTTCCATCACCACGGAGATGGTGAAGGGGAAGACGCTGGAGGAAGCCCTGGCCCTCAGCCGGGATGCCGTGGCCCAGGCCCTGGGCGGCCTCCCACCCCACAAGATGCACTGCTCCAACCTGGCGGCCGACGCGCTCCACGCGGCCATTGAGGACTACTTCGCCAGGCACCCGGAGGCCCGCCCCCCAGGCTGGACGCCGCGCCGCAAGCCTGCGGCCCACGACGACCACGGCGAGGAACCTGAGAAGGGGGAAGGCTGAGCCCGGTGGACGCGAGGGGAGCCCCCGCCCGGCGGGCGCGCGTCGTCGTCGCCATGAGCGGCGGGGTGGATAGTTCTGTGGCCGCGGCCCTCCTCAAGGAGCAGGGCTACGAGGTGGTGGGCATCATGCTCCGCCTCTGGTCCGAACACGGCCCCGGCGAGGAGCGGACCAACCGTTGCTGTACCGTGGAAGCGGTGGACGATGCCCGGCGCGTCGCCGACCGGTTGGACATCCCCTTCTACCTGGTGAACGTGGAGGAACCCTTCCGCCAGTGGGTGGTGGAGCCCTTCATCCGGGAGTACTGCGCAGGGCGCACCCCCAACCCCTGCATCGCCTGCAACCGCCACATCCGCTTCCAGTTCCTCCTCCAGCGGGCCCTGGCCCTGGACGCCGACTACCTGGCCACCGGCCACTACGCGCGGGTGGTGTACGAGGGGGGCCGCTACCACCTCCTGCGGGGGGTGGACCGGGCCAAGGACCAGTCGTACCAACTCTACACGCTGGGCCAGGAGCAGTTGGCCCACATCTTGCTGCCCCTGGGGACATGGACCAAGGCGGAGGTCCGCCGGATGGCCCGGGAATGGGGCCTCCCGGTGGCCGAAAAGCCCGAGAGCCAGGAGATCTGCTTCGTGGCCGACGGGGACTACCGCCGCTTCCTGCGGGACTGGGCCCCTGAAGCCTTCCGGCCAGGCCCCATTGTGGACCGGCAGGGGCGCGTCCTGGGGCAGCACCAGGGGCTGCCCGGCTACACCATCGGCCAGCGGAAGGGGCTGGGCATTGCCTGGACCGAGCCCCTCTACGTCCTGGAGGTGGACCCGGTGCGCAACTGCCTGGTGGTGGGCCCGGCCGCGGAACTGGGGGCCCGTGCCCTCCTCGCGGAGGAGGTGCACTACGTGCAGGGGGATCCGCCTCCCGGCCCCTGCCGCGTCACAGCCAAGATCCGCTACCAGGCCCCCGATGCCCCGGCCCTCCTGGAGCCCGGCGAGGGGCGCACGGCCCGCCTGACCTTTGACGAGGCCCTGCGGGACATCACCCCGGGGCAGGCTGTCGTCTTCTACCGGGGGGAGGAGGTCCTGGGCGGGGGGACCATCGCCCGGGCCCTGAAGGCACAGGAGGAGTGACCGTGTACCAAGCGCCAGCGCTTCTGCTTTCCCTCATCCTGGCGAGCATTCCGGCCGCGTTCTTCCAGATCTGGAAGGGACGCTCCGCCAAAGACCTGCTCCTCTATGAGGTGGCAGGGATCCTCGGGTTCCTCGCCGGGCAGGTCCTGGCCGCGAGCCTCGGCTGGACCTTCCTCATGATCGGCCAGGTGCACCCCATGGAGGGGGTCCTGGGGTGCGTGCTGGCCCTTTTCCTGGCCCGCTGGCTGAAGGGGTAAGGGGCAGTGCACCTGCCCGATGGAGGCATGGGGACATGAAACACACAGGAGGGCGTCTTGCGGCTGGGCTTGTGCTGCTGGCGGTACTGGGGCTCACTCTCTCGTGCCAGTCCGGGCCCCAGAGGGACTGGCTGGTCTACAGCGGACCAGTAGAGGTGAGCGTGGACGCCGGGGATTCCATCCCTGGGACGGGCCTGCGCTACCTCGGCCGGACCGAGCAGGGCGCCGAGATGCTCATCGGCGACCAGAAGGCCATCTGCAAGGTGGGCGATTCTCTGGATTACAAAGGCGAGCCGGCCCAGGGTGTGCGCCTGAACCTGGCCCTGCGGGTGGCCTGGTACGATGCAGAAAGGCTCCACGCCGTGGGCACGGTGGAACTGGCCGTGCGGGACCCCCAGCCCCAGCCCATGCCCGTTGCTGGGGCAAGCCCCCTGCACCACACCGTGCCCATCCTGTACTGGGTGGAGCGGGGCAGGGCCATCCCCGGGACCACCATCACCTACCAGGGCAAGACGGACCAGGGCGCGCTCCTGGGCGGCATGGAAGGATACCCCTACCGCAAGACGGCCGACTCCATCCTCTGGGAAGGCCGCCTGCGGGACGGGGTCTGGCTCCGCCTGGAGGGACGCACCGGCTTCTTTGACGACGACCGGCTCCAGGTGCTCGGCCTGGCCACCGTGTGGGTGGACCTGAAGTAGGGGCAGGCCCTACTCGGCGTAGTCGCCCTCAAACTCCGTAGGAATGGTGCGCAAGATCTCCACCCAGCGCACGGTGCGGTCCGCCCCCTTGAGGAGCTGCAGGAACGGCCCCTGGGTCTTCAGTTTGCGCATGGTGATGGCCTTGGTGGGGCCCAGTTTGCCCTTGAGGATATCCACCCACACCCCGTAGGGGGCGGAGAGGGTGAAGAGGGTCGGCCGTTCCCCCTGCCAGATGTCCACGATCTTCCCATCCTGCGTGGTAAAGCCCACCACCAGCGTCTCGTGGACCCCCTTGTGGGGCTCTGCCTCCAGGACCAGGGTGTAGGACTCGTTCTCACCCTTGGCCAGTTCAAGGTACTCGGCGTCGGCGTTGGTGCGCCTCTGGACTTCTTCCAGGTATTCCGGGCTCCCCAGTTTCACCTCTGCTCCCTCCTCGTCTCCTCATAGAGACACACGGCTCCGCCGCGCCCCATTATAACACATCGGCTCAGGTGCAAGGATCAGATGCCCAGGGTGTTTTCGCCCTGCTCACGCCATCCACGAAAATGGGCGAACGAATAAACGAATGGCTTGCGGCCGTGCTGGGCTCATGACTAGCAGATGCGCGGCAGTTGCGCCCCGGCCAGCATCTCCACCACCCGCCGCGCCCCGAAAGCGGTCCGCAGGACCACCCGCCGCGGGTGCTCGTCCGTCACCCGGCCGATGGCCGCGGCCTCCCGGCCCAGGGGGTGGGCCCGCAGGGCCGCCAGGGCCGCATCCGCCGCCTCCGGAGCGACGGCGACGAGCACCTTCCCTTCGTTGGCCACGTAGAGAGGATCCAGGCCCAGGAACTCACAGGCGGCCCGCACCTCCTCCCGCACGGGGACCGCCCCTTCCTCCACTTCCATGCCCACTCCCGCGGCCTGGGCCCACTCGTTGAGGACCGTCGCCAGGCCGCCGCGGGTCGGGTCCCGCATGCAGCGCACAGCACGCCCGCAGGCCGCGAGGAGCCCTTCCACCAGGCCGTTGAGGGGGGCACAGTCGCTCGTGAGGGCCGATTGGAACGAAAACCCTTCCCGCTGCATCATCACCGCCATGCCGTGGTCGCCGATGGTGCCACTCACCAGGAGCACGTCGCCCGGCCGGAGGGCCTGGGGCGAGAGGCGGATGCCCTCCGGCACGACGCCGATGCCCGCCGTGTTGATGAAGAGACCGTCCGCCGACCCGTGGTCCACCACTTTGGTGTCGCCGGCCACCACCTCCACCCCTGCCGCGCGGGCCGTCTCGGCCATGGAGGCCACCACCCGCTCCAGCGTCTCCAGAGGCAACCCCTCCTCCAGGATGAACCCCGCGCTCAGGTAAAGGGGCCGTGCGCCAGCCACCGCCAGGTCGTTGACCGTCCCGCACACCGCCAGTTTGCCGATATCCCCGCCGGGGAAGAAGAGGGGCGAGATGACGTAGGAGTCGGTGGTGAAGGCAAGGCGCGCCCCGGGCACGGCCACCGTGGCCGCGTCGTCCAGCGAGGCCAGGATAGGATTGCGGAAATGGCGCAGGAAGAGGTCCTGCACCAGTTCGTGGCTCAACTTCCCTCCCGACCCGTGGGCCAGGAGCACCGTGCGCGGCCGTTCTGCCACAGCCCACCCCCTTGGGTACAAATGGTGAACCACGAAGGGCCCGAAGGACACCGAGGGAGTCAAAAACGTTAGAAACCTCTGTGCCCTTCGTGTCCTTCGCGGTGACTCCCCCGTGTCCTTCGCGGTGATCCCTCGTCCCCTACCCCGCCGTACTGATAGTACGCGGCGCAGGCCCCTTCCGCGCTGACCATGCACGGGCCCACCGGCGTCTGGGGCGTGCAGGCCCGCCGGAAGAGGGGGCATTCCGGCGGCTCCAGCACCCCTCGCAGGACCTCTCCACAACGGCACCCCTTGGGCTCCGGCGCGGGCGCGATTTCCACAGGGAAGGCCAGCGCCGCATCCCGGTGGGCGAATGCCGGCCGCAGTGCAAGGCCGCTCGCAGGAACGGGGCCGAACCCCCGCCAATCCGCCGTCGCCACGGTGAAGACCTGGTCCATGACCTCTTGCGCCGTGGGGTTCCCTTCCTCGCGCACGCTGCGGCCGTAGGCATTGGCCACCCCGGCGCGGCCGTCCTCGGCCATCTCCACCAGGGCGGCGATGGCCGAGAGGATGTCCAGAGGCTCAAAGCCGGCCACCGCACACCCCACCCCGTACTCCTCCGGCAGGAAGCGCCAGGCCTGTGCCCCGATGACCGTCGTCACGTGCCCCGGCCCGAGGATGCCATCCAGGCGGACCTCGCCCGCGTCCAGGATGGCCCGCATCGCCGGCGGCGTCAGTTTGTGCACGCTCAGGACGTAGAAGTTGGGCACCCCCTCCGCCTCCGCCTGGAGCAGGGTGGCCGCGACCGCGGGAGCCGTCGTCTCAAACCCCACCCCCAGGAAGATGACCGGCCGCCCGGGGTTCCGCCGGGCCAGGTCCAGCGCATCCAGGGGGGAGTAAACGACCCGCACGTCGGCCCCCCGGGCCTTGGCCTCCTGGAGGCTCCCCTGGCTCCCCGGCACGCGGACCATGTCCCCGAAGGTGGCGAGGATGGCCCCCGGCACCTGGGCCAGAGCGATGGCGCGGTCCAGGTCCGCAGCGGCGGTCACGCAGACCGGGCAGCCCGGCCCCGAGCGCAGGCGCACCGTGGGCGGGAGCATCTGGCGCAGCCCGAAGCGCAGGATGGCGTGGGTGTGGCCGCCGCAGAACTCCATGAACTGGACCGGCCGCGTGCTGCGACGGGCGATGCGGTCCAGGATCCGCCGCGCGGCTGCCGGGTCCCGGAACTCATCCACGTACTTCACTGCTCGCCCTCTTCCTCGGCGTCCTCCAGGGCCGCGATCTCAGCGAAGAGGCGCAGCGACTCCTGGGCCTCTTCCTCGTTCAGGACGCTGATGGCGAACCCAGTGTGGACGATGACGTAATCGCCCACCCGGGCCTCTGGCGTCAGGGCCAGGCTCACGGTGCGGCGCACACCGCCCATCTCCACCTCGGCCAGAAGCCCCTCAATGCTCTTGATCTGTGCAGGGATGGCCAGGCACATGCAACTCTCTCCTTGGGAACCGAACTCTTACTGAGCCACACCGCCGGCCCACCCGGCGATGGCAGCCTGCCCCAGGCTCACGCCCCCGTCGTTGGCTGGAACCTGCCGGTGCAGGAGGACCCGGAAGCCGGCCCGCTCCAGGGCTGGCACCGTGAGGCGCAGGAGGAGGCGGTTCTGGTAGCAGCCGCCGCTCAGGGCCACGGTCCGCAGGCCCGTCTCCTGGGCGATCCATCGGCAAGCGGCAAGGGTCATCTCCGCCACCGTGCGGTGGAAGCGCCACGCCACTTCCTCTGGGGGCCGCCCCGCCGCGGCTTCCGCCCAAAGGGCCGCCCAGAGGTCTTCGAGGCGCACCACCCCCTCCCTCTCGTCCAGACGGAAGGGATAGGGCGGGGGGTCCCCTGCCCCTCCGAAGACATGGGCCCGCATCTCCAGTTCCACGGCGGCCTGGGCCTCGTAGGTGATGCGCGTGCAGACCCCCAGGAGGGCCGACACGGCGTCAAACAGGCGGCCCATGGACGAGGTGAGGGGGCAGTTCACGCGCCGCTCCAGCTGACCCCGCAGGAGGTCCCGCAGGGCTGGGGGGACGTCTTCCGGCACCGCCTCCTCGGGGAACTCGCCCAGGAGCGCGTGGGTGTAGGCCACGGCGATGCGCCAGGGTTCCCGCGTGGCCGCGTCGCCACCTGGCAGAGGCAGGTACTCCAGGTGGACGGCCCGCCGGAAGCCCCGGTAGTCCGCCACAAGCCACTCGCCTCCCCAGATGCGGCCGTCCTCCCCGTAGCCCGTCCCGTCCAGGGCGACCCCGATGACAGGACCGGCCTCCGGAGGCCAGGCGTTGTCGGCAAGGCACGCGGCGATGTGGGCGTGGTGGTGCTGGACCGGCACGGCCTCCAGCCGCCCGTCGGCCGCCAGCCGCTCCTGGGCGTAGCGGGTGGCCAGGTAATCCGGGTGGAGGTCGTAGGCTACCGCCTCCGGCCGGATGCGGAAGAGGTGCTCGTACAAACGCACCGTCCGCTGGAAGTGCTCCAGCGTCTCCAGGTTCTCCAGGTCGCCGATGTGCTGGGAGACGAAGGCGTACTCGTCCCGGGTCAGGCAGAAGGTGTTCTTGAGTTCCGCGCCACAGGCCAGGACCTGGCGCATGCGGAAGGGCACCTTGATCGGGTACGGCGCGTACCCCCGTGCCCGCCGCACCGGCTGCGGCGTGGCCAGAAGAGTGCACCACGAAGGTTCCTCTCTTTTCCCTTTGTGCCCTTCGTGGTCTACCCCGGGGACGAACCAGACGGAGTCGTCGTAGCGGGCGTAGATGTCCCGGTTGTGCAGGACGAAGGCGTCGGCCAGGTCCCCCAGGCGGCGCAAGGCCTCATCGTTCTCGGCGGCGATGGGTTCCTCGCTCAGGTTGCCGCTGGTCATCACCAGGGGGCGGCCGACATCCCGCAGGAGGAGGTGGTGCAAGGGGGTGTAGGGGAGCATCACCCCCAGGAAGCGGTAGCCAGGGGCCACCTCCTCCACCACGGAGGACCCAGGCCGCCACGGGAGGAGCACAATGGGGCACTCTGGCGAGGTGAGGAGCGCTTCTTCCTCTGGCCCCACCCAGCAGTGCTCCCGGA
>JBMFPD010000029.1:0-18241 GCA_049969295.1 Anaerolineae bacterium
CCTGGGTGTGGTGGGCGCTGGCGTTGGGACTCGGGACGGCAGGGGTGATGGCGGCCGGGGTGGTGGTCCTGCGGCAGCGGGTGCGGAAGCGGACGCGGGACCTCCTGGCCGAGATTGCCCGCCGGGAGCGGGTGGAAGAGGGCCTGCGGCGCGCCCGCCAGGAGTGGGAGGAAATCTTCCAGGCCGTCGGCCACCCCACCCTCATCCTGGACCCCGAGCACCGCATCCTCCAGGCCAACCGGGCTGCTGCCCAGGCCACGGGCCTGTCGCTGGAGGAACTCCGGGGCAGACGCTGCTACGAGGTCTTCCACGGGACGACCCAACCGCCCGAAACCTGCCCCATGGTGCGGATGAAGGCCTCCAACCACCTGGAGACGGAGGCCATGGAGATGGAAGCCCTGGGCGGCACCTACCTGGTCTCCTGCACCCCCGTGCTGGACGAGGAAGGCCGCCTCCAGCGGGTCATCCACATCGCCACGGACATCACCGCCCGGGTGCAGGCAGAGCGGGCGGTGCAGAAGCGGGAGCGGGAGATGGCCGCGCTGAGCCGCCTGGGGTACGCCCTGGCCCAGACCCTGGACCTCCCCCGCATCTACCGAACGGCCTACGAACACGTGCGGGAGGTGGTGGACTGCCCTGTCTTCGGCATCTCCCGCTACGACCCTGAGAACCGCACCCTGCAGGCGGAGTACATGCTGGAGGAGGGGGAGGAACTGGATGTCGCGCAACTGCCGCCCCTGAGGATGGACGTGGAGCCGACCCGCGGCCGGGCGAAGGCTGTGGCCACGGGGGAGCCAGAGGTGGTGCGGGACCTGGTGGCTGCGGCCCAGGCCGATGGGCAGGCCGTGCACCTCGGTGCAGGAGCTGAGGAGCAGGTCTCCCGCTCGGCCCTGTACGTGCCCATGGTGGTGCGGGGCCAAGTGACGGGCCTCCTGGAGGTCCAGTCGTACCGGGCCGACGCCTACTCCAGGGAGGACATCGCCCTGCTGCGCCCGGTGGCCAACCTCATCGGCCTGGCGGTGGAGAACGGCCGCCTCTTCGCCGAGGTGCAGGCCCAGGCGCGGGACCTGGAGGAGCGGGTGCGGGAGCGGACGGCGGAATTGCGGATGCTGGTGGACGCCATGGCCGGCCGCGAGGTCCGCATGGCCGAACTGAAGGCTGTCATCCGCGAACTGCGGGCGCAACTGAAGGCCGCGGGCCTCCAGCCCGTGGCCGACGACCCGCTGACAGGGGAGTAGGGACCTCTCCCCATCCCCCAACCAGGGGGCAGGGGTGAGGTGGGGACGCACCTCTCCCTATCCCCCTTTGGGGGATGGGGTGAGGTCAGCAGGAATCCACATTTCATCACTGGAGGAAAGTTTCATGGCAGCACCTCTCACCTCTGCGCAACTGGAGGAACTGGCTCAGTTCAGCACCCCGACCCTTTCCAACGCCATTGAGATGTTCAACGTGCGGCCGAGGAACCAAGGGTTCATGCGCCCGGAGATCCGCTGCATCCTGCCCCTGGAAAGGCCGATGGTGGGCTACGCCTGTACCGCCTGCATGCGGGCCTCCGCCCCTCCCTCGGGGGACCTGCCCTCGCGGGAGGCCTACTGGGAGTGGACGCAGACGGTGCCCGGGCCCCGGGTGGCGGTCCTCCAGGACCTGGACGATCCCCCCTGCGTGGGCAGCTTCTGGGGGGAGGTGAACGCCACCGTGCACAAGGCCCTGGGGTTCGTGGGCACGGTGACCAACGGCGGCGTCCGCGATCTGGACGAGGTGGCGGCGATGGGGTTCGCCTATTTCGCCCGCGACGTCCTCGTCTCCCATGCCTACATCCACCTGGTGGACTTCGGCAAGCCGGTGCAGGTAGGAGGCGTGGTGGTGCGCCCCGGCGACCTCATCCACGCCGACAAGCACGGCGTCCTGGTCATCCCAGCGGAGGTGGCGCCGGAATTGGCGGAGATGGCGAGGAAATTTGAGCGGGTGGAGCAGGAATTCATCCGATCGGTGCGGGAGCCCGGCTTCACGCTGGAGCGGCTGAAGGCCGGCTGGCGCACCTTTGACCAGAAGCGCTCCGCCCTCCTGCGGAAGGGTTGAGGATGAAAGGGAAAGAGGCATCGTCAGAACGCACTCTGCGGGCGGTGGCAGTCCTCCTGGCCTTCACGGGCCTGGGGACGGTGGCCTTCTGGGTCGCCTTCTTCGCCGACTACGAGGCGCAGCAGGTCGGGACCTTCGCCCAGCGGTGCGCGGCCTGGTTCCTGTGGGAGCGGTCCTTCCCCCTGGCGGATGGGTGGGCTGCTCTGGCCTGCTTCCTCGGAGGCGTCGGCCTCTGGCGGAAGCGGGCCTGGGGCGCGGCCTGGGCCTGGGTCGCCGCGGGCGCCCTGGTCTTCCTGGGGCTGATGGACGTCCTGTTCTTCGTCCAGAACGGCCTCTACTGGCCTGTGACGGCCGAAGTAGCCCTGGAAGCGGCCATCCACCTCTGGGTGACCGGCTTCGGCCTGGCCACGCTCTGCCTCGTCTGGCGGCACCGGGCCGCGCTGGGCCTCTAGGCATCTCAGGAGGAGAGGCAGGGCTATGCGTGGCGCGCCCCCGGACTACCAGGAGGCCATTGACTACCTCTACCGCTTCGTGGAGCACACCGGGCACGCCCGCTGGGCGGGGTACGAGGGGGCGCCGCGGCGGGTCCGGGCGTTCCTGGCCCTGCTGGGGAACCCCGAGACAGCCTTCCGGAGCATCCTCGTCGCCGGGACCAAGGGGAAGGGCTCCACGGCGGCCCTCCTGGAGGCTGCCCTGCGCGCCTCGGGGTACCGGGTGGGCCTCTACACCTCACCTCACCTCCATTCCTTCCGCGAGCGCATCCAGGTCCAGCGCCAACTCATCCCTCGGGGGGAGTTCGTGCGGCGGGTGGGGGTCCTGCGCCCCCTGGTGGAGGCGTGGGTGGCGGAGCACCCCCAAAGCGACTGGCCCACGACTTTTGAACTGGCCACCGTCCTGGCGGCAGCCTACTTCGCGGACCAGGGGGTGGAAGTCGCCGTGGTGGAGGTCGGCCGAGGTGGCCGCTACGACGCCACCAACGCCCTGCCCCACGAAGTGGCCCTGATGGCCTCCGTCAGCCTGGACCACGTGGACATCCTGGGGGACACTCTTGAGGCCATCGCCCGGGAGAAGGCGGGCGTCGTGCCGGAGGGCGGCGTCCTGGTCTCCGGGGGGCAGGCGCTGGAGGTCCGGCGGGTGCTGGAGGAGGAGGTCCAGCGCCTCCAGGCCGTCTGGTGGCGCGCTCAGGAGGAGGCTCTGGAGGTGCGGGACTACCGCCACGGGACCCCACCGGTCCAGCGGGAAGAGCCGTACCCTGTGGACCCTGCCTCCGTGCGCCTGTCGCTGGGGGGTGCGTTCCAGGGGGTGAACCTGCGGCTGGCCCTGGGCGGGGTGGCTGCGCTGCGTGCCCTGGGGTGGCGGCTGCCGGCGGCAACCGTGGTCCAGGGGCTGGAGGGGGCCACCTGGCCAGGCCGGTTTGAGGTGGTGCACCGGGACCCCCTGGCCCTGGTGGACGGGGCCCACAATGCGGACTCGGCGCAGCGGCTTGTGGAGGCCCTGGCGGAGGCGCACCCCGGGCAGCCTGTGGTCTGGGTGGTGGGGTTCTCCTCGGGGAAGGACGTTGCCGGTGTCCTGGCGGCCCTGCGGGCCGGCGGAGACGTCCTGGTTGCCACCCGGTCGCACCACCCCCGCGCCCTGCCGACAGAGGAAGTCGCCGTGGCAGCGAGGGAGCAGGGCTTCCTGCATGTGGTGGAGACCAGGGATGTGGAGGCGGCGTGGGAGGCCGCCTCCCGGCTGGCAGCGGGCGAGGCTCTGGTCTGCTTCACCGGTTCCCTCTTCGTGGTGGCGGAAGCGCGGGAACTCTTCGGCCTCGCGGCGGAAATGGATTGAGGTGGCGAGGACCTCTCCCCATCCCCCAGGAGCCGCCGCAGGCGGCGGGGGTAGGGAGAGGTGGGATAACCTCTCCTCATCCGCCAACCCCCTTCTCCTCTCCGGCTCGGAGAGGAGAAGGGGGCCAGGGGGTAGGGGTGAGGTGGAACGCCTCCCGCTAGCCTTACAGCGGGTAGTAGGCGAGGCCCACGAGGCCTGGCCCGGTGTGCACCCCCAGCGCGGGGTTCAACTGGGTGACCAGGGTTTCCACGCAGGTGAAGCGAGCTTCCACCTCGGCGCGAAGTTTGGGCACCTCCTCGGGCGCGGCCGCGTGCATGTAGGCGACCTTGATGCGCCCGCCCCGCCCCACCCTCTGCTCTATGAGGTCGGCCATCTTCTCGTAGGCCTTGGGGCGGCTGCGCGCCGTGCCCAGGGGGACGATGATGCCATCTTCCATCCCGATGAGGGGCTTGATGCTCAGGAGGGAGCCCACCAGGTGTTGGGCCCGGCCGATCCGCCCGCCCATGTAGAGATAGCGGAGGGTGTCGGCCGTCTGGATCATCACTGCCCGGGACGCCACATCCCGGGCCACCCGCGCCACCTCCCACAGAGGCTCGCCGGCCTGGGCAGCCCTGGCTGCCTCTATCACCGCCCAGCCGTGGGCCATGGAGACCTGCAGGGTATCCACCACCTCCACCGGCACCCCCGGGAGTTCCTGGGCAGCCATTTCCCTGGCCACCGAAGCCGATTGGAAGGCCCCGCTCCCCTTGGAGGTCATGCAGATGACCACCAGGGCCTGGGCCCCCTGCTCCACGGCGCGCCGGAAGGCGGCGAGGTAGTCGCCGGGGCCCGGGTTGGCCGTCTTGGGGAGTTCCGTGGCCGTGGGGAGCCAGGCGTAGAACTCCTCGTGGCTGATGTCCACCAGGTCTCGCAGGGTCTCGTGCCCCCGGTGGATGTAGTAGGGCACGATCTCCACCGCCAGTTGCCGCACCAGTTCGTCCGGCAGGCACGCGCAGGTGTCGCTCACCACCCTCACGTGGCCCATGTTGCCCCCTCCTCTCGTTTGCCCTACGTACCTCACGGGAAAACCCCAGAGGACACGAAGGAATTTCTCCGTGCCCTTCGTGGTCTGTACCCCTACTTGCCGCCGACGGCGACCCCGAAGATGCGCAGGAACCCCGGCGAGACCCGTTCGGCAGGAGGGTATTTCTCCCGCAGGTGGTAGCGTTTGGCCATGCGTTGCCCGGTCCCCTTCCGCCAGGCCTCCTCGTAAGCCTGAAGGCGTGCCACCGAAGGATCCCGGGCGGCGATGGCCTCGGCCGCCACGCGGGCCGCCAGCGCGCCGGCTTCCATCGCGTTGGCGATGCCGCCCCCGGTGAGGGGGTCCACCTGGCGAGCCGCATCGCCCACGAGCAGGAGGCCATCGGCGACGAGGCGCGGAGGCGGCAGGGCCACGGGGACCACGCCCGTGACCAGCGTGACCGGGACCCCCTGGCAGAGGGCCCGCTCGCCCTCAATGAACCGGTGGAGGAAGGCCAGGGCCGGCTCCTGCGTGAGGTCCGCCTGGATACCCAGGCCGACGTTGGCCCGTCCCTCGCCCTTGGGGAAGACCCAGGCGTAGCCGCCGGGCGCGATCTCCTCCGAAATCCAGTAGCCGCAGCAGGCCGGGTCCACGTCCACCCCGGCCAGGAGGTACTGGGCGCAGGACATGGCATCGCGCAGGCGGAGCAGGGTGCGGAGCCCTGCCCAGCGCCCTACCTGGGATTCCACCCCGTCGGCGGCGATGACAACCTGGCAGGCCACCTCCCTTTCCGCTCCGGAGGCGTCGCGCAGCCGCACTCCCACGGTCCGGGAGCCTTCCTGTACCAGGCCCACAGCGGCTACCTTGACCCGCACCTCCGCCCCGGCCTGGGCCGCGGTCTCGGCCAGGGCGCGGTCGAAAACGCGCCGCTCCAGGATAAACCCCTCTCCCCCCTCGTAGGCCCGGCGCTCCTCCCGGCCGTTCCCCCGGGCCACGATCTCGGCCCTGGTGACGCGGGCGGCGATCCAGCGGGGGTCCACACCGAGGAACCGCTCCAAGGGCTCCCGGGCCAGTCCCTCGGCACAGCGGACCGGGCTGCCGATCTCCTGCCGCTTCTCCACGAGGAGGGTGGCAAGACCCAGGCTCGCCGCTTCCCGGGCCGCCACCGCGCCCCCCGGCCCCGCGCCGACGACAACCACATCGTACGAGGACCGCGCCGGCAGGCCGGGCGCGAGGGTCTGGCCCCGGGGGGCGAGGGAGAGCGCGCCCACGGGGCAGGCCTGGACGCACAGGCCGCACTCGGTGCAGCCCTCGGCGATGCGGAGGCGGGTTTCATCCAGGAAGAGGGCGTCCACGGGGCAGGTGCTCACGCAGCCGCCGCAGTAGCAACAGACCGACTCGTTCAGGGTGATCATGGAAGAGCCCCTCTCGGTTCCAGCGCGGCAGGGGATCCCACGCACACCAAAAGGGGTGTCTGCACTTCCTCAGACACCCCTCGCGCTGCCCCTCTGCCCGGCTTGCAGGACGGGAGAGTTACTTCAGCCGGCTCTCAATGTAGCGCACGGCATCGCCGACGGTCTTGATGGTGGCGATGTCCTCGTCGGGGATCTGGCCACCGAACGCCTCTTCAAAGGCGGAGACCAGCGCGATGAGGTCCAGGGAGTCGGCTTCCAGATCCTCGCGGAAGTCGGCGTCCATGGTGATTTTGTCCGGCGAGATGCCCATCTCTTCTACAATGATGGCCTTGACCTTCTCAAAGATCTCAGAGACGTCGGACACTTTGACACCCCCTTCTGCGTTGGTTTCAGGTCTGCGAACCTCTCTGCCGAGGAGATAGCAGCCGTATTGTAGCAGCCTTTCCGCCGAGCGTCAACCTACCTCACCCTACCCCCAGGGCTGTCCCGTTTTTACAAAAGGGAGGCCACAACCACTCTTCCAGCGCAGAAGGCACGCCAGGAGGCGTGCCCTACGGTCGGCCGCGCCAAAAGGCCGTCAGAGTTCTATATACCCCTGCCCCTTTCGGCGGTTTGACAAGGCCTCCCCCACTTGGTAAGATACGGCGACTCGCGCAAGACCCTGCCACCCAAGCATTCCAACACCAGGGGCGGGCAAAGGTTACGGGTGGGTTCCATGCACGATCGGCGAAAGCGTGAACACCTGCGCATCAGCCTGGAGGAGGACGTCGGGTTCCGTAACCTGACCTCCGGGTTTGAGCGGTACCGCTTCATCCACCAGGCCCTGCCGGAACTGGACTGGGAGGCCATTGACCTCTCCGTGGAGTTCCTGGGGCACCGCCTGGCTGCCCCTCTGCTCATCTCGCCCATGACCGGGGGGACCCCCCAGGCCGAGGCCATCAACCGACGGCTGGCCGAGGCGGCCCAGGCCCGCCGCATCGGGATGAGCCTGGGCTCCGTGCGCGCCGCTCTGGAGGACCCTTCCCTGGCCTACACCTACCAGGTGCGGGACGTCGCACCGGACGTCTTCCTCGTAGCCAACCTGGGGGCGGTGCAGTTGAACTACGGTTACGGCCTGGACGAATGCCGCCGCGCCGTGGACCTCACGGGGGCGGATGCCCTGTGCCTGCACCTCAACCCCCTGCAGGAAGCCCTCCAGGAGGGAGGCAACCGCAACTGGGCTGGCCTCCTCCAGAAGATTGAGGCCGTCTGCCACAGGTTGGAGGTACCCGTCCTGGTCAAGGAGGTAGGGTGGGGCATCTCGGGCGAGGTGGCGGCCCAACTGGCCCAGGCCGGCGTGGCCGCCATTGACGTGGCTGGGGCCGGGGGGACTACGTGGGCCTTGGTGGAGATGCACCGGGCGACGAGGGAGATGGACCGGCGCCTGGCGGCGACCTTCGCCGAATGGGGCATCCCCACCGCCGAGTCCATAGAACTGGTCAAGCAGGCCGCACCCCATGTGCCCATCATCGCCAGCGGCGGCATCTACGACGGCATCACCGCTGCCAAGGCCCTGGCCCTGGGCGCGTCGCTGGTGGGGATGGCGCGGCCCTTCCTCCAGGCGGCGCAGGCTTCGGCCGAGGCGGTCAAGGACCTGGTGGACGAACTGACCCTGACCCTGCGGGTGGTGATGCTCTGCCTGGGCACGCCGAACATCGCTGCCCTGCAGCAGACGCCCCACCTGCGGCGGGTGGACGGAACCCCCTGAGGAGAGGGCCATGGCCAACACGGAGGAAAAGCAGGAAGACTGGGCAGCGCGGCAAGCGCGCTTCCTGGCGGCAGTAGAGGAGGAACTGCGCCGCGTCCTGGAGGTGCCCCATCCGGAACTGACCCGGCACTACGGAATGATGCACTACCATCTGGGCTGGGTGGACGAGCACCTGCAACCGGCCCGGGGCGATGCCGGAAAGCGCCTGCGCCCCCTCCTGTGCCTGGAGACCTGCGCTTCCCTCGGCGGGGAGTGGGAGCGCGCCCTCCCCGCGGCCGCTGCCCTGGAACTCCTCCACAACTTCTCCCTCATCCACGACGACATTGAGGACCGCAGCGACCTGCGCCGGGGTCGGTCCACCGTGTGGAAGGTCTGGGGCATTCCCCAGGCAGTGAACGTGGGCGATGGGATGTTCTCCCTGGCCCACCTCACGGTGCAGGACCTCCTGGCCCGGGGCGTCCCGGCTCGCCAGGTCCTCCAGGCCAGCCGCATGTTCAGCCAGGCCTGCGTGGCCCTCACCGAGGGGCAGTTCCTGGACATGGACATGGAAGACCGTCTGGACGTGGACCTGGACCTCTACCTCTGGATGATCCGCAACAAGACGGCGGTCCTCCTGGGGACGTCGGCCGGGCTGGGGGCCCTCCTGGCCGAGGCCCCGGACGACGTGGTGGCCGCCTGCCAGCGCTTCGGAGAGAACCTGGGGATGGCCTTCCAGATCGTGGATGACCTCCTGGGCACCTGGGGCGACGAGGCGGTGACTGGCAAGTCCTCCTACAGCGACGTGCGCGACCGGAAGAAGACGTACCCCGTCGTCTTCGCCCTGGACCTTCTAGCCCGCGCCCCCGACTCCCCCGAGGCGGAACCCTGCCGCCGCCTGCGGGACCTCTACAGCCGCCCCCTTTCCGAGGCGGAGGTGGCGGAGGTCCTCGCCCTTCTGGAGGCCATCGGCGCCCGCCGGCAGGCCGAGGAGGCGGCCGAGGGGTACTACCGCATGGCCCTGGAGCACCTGCGAGAAGCCGGCCTGGACGCGGCACAGGCGCCGGGCCTCTTCCACCTGGCCTCGCGGCTCGTGCACCGGGTGCGTTAGCCCTGCGCCATGCCTGGGGAACGGCTGTCACCGGATCTCGGGGACAGATTCGGTTGCACCTTTTGTGGGTGGCTGATGACCTTGTGGTCCCATGCTGAGAGGTGAACCTCACCCTACCCCCGCCGCCTTCGGCGGCACCCCCTTCCCTCCCCGATGCGGGGAGGGAAGGGGGTTGGGGGATGGGAGAGGTCGGTCTTCCCGCGTCCCCGACTCACCAACACGAGATGCAACCGCAACCTGAGCGTTCCTGCGTTGTAGAAAGAGGCGTCCTGTGCTAGAATAGGAAGGGCGCTCTTATGTCTCCTTCTCTGTCCGTGCAGGGGGAGCGAAAGGGCAGCAAGTGGTGAGGCCCACAACAAGGAGACCCTCAATGGAACACGTGCATCAGAGGGCCATCGCCCTCGTCCAGGGGCACCACGACGTCCAGGACTGGTCCGTCCGCACGGTGCGGCGCCGCTCCTTTGAACTGTACCTGGTGCGGGACGAAGTGGAGAGCCGCCGCACCGTGGAGACCGTGCGGGCCATCGCCGAGGTCCACCGTGACCTCCGCGGGCCTGGGGGCGAGACCCAGCGGGGGTTCTCGTCCCTCACCCTCCTCCCCGACGACGGTCCCTCCGCAGCCCAGGCCAAACTGGACGAAGCCCTCTTCGCCGCGGGGCTGGCCCTCAACCCTCCCTACACCCTGCCCGGCCCTGCGCCCTACCCCCAGGTGGAGGTGCGGGATCCAGCCCTCGCGGAACACCCTCAAGGGGTGCTGGAGGAGCTGGCCAGCCAGGCCCTCGCACAACTGGCCCGGGAACCGCACGCTGGGCTCAGCAGCGCGGAGTTCTACATCTACCTCACGGAGACCCACCTCACCAACAGCCAGGGTGTGGAGGCGCGGGCGCAGGACGCCGAACTCTTCGTGGAACTGGTCGTCCTCTCTGCCGACGGACACGACGAGTCGGAGTTCTACGCCGCGCTGCGCCGACGCGCCCTCAAGGACCTGGACCTCCCGGCCGAGGTGGCCCGGTTCGCTGCCCTGGCGCGGGACAGCCTGGGCGCAAAGCCACCGCCCACCCGCCGGGGGCCCGTCGTGGTGAGCGGGCAGGCCCTGGTGGACCTCCTCGCCTACCTGAGGCATGCCAGTTCCGGGGCCATGAAGTACCAGCACCTGACCCGCTGGGAACTGGGAAAGCCCATCTACGGCGACCACCCCCTCCGGGGCGACCCCCTTACCCTGGTGGCGGATGCGACCCTGCCCTGGGGCGTGGGGAGCGCACCCTTTGACGAAGAGGGTGTCCCGGGCCAGCGGACCCTCCTGGTGGAGGACGGGGTATGCCGTCGGTTCTGGGCCGACTACCGCTACGCCCAGTACCTGGGCCTTCCAGCCACGGGGGCCTTCGGCAACCTCTGCCTCCCGGCCGGGACAGCCCCCCTGGAAGACCTCCTCGGGGGAGGGCCGCTTTTCCACATCGTCTCCTTCGCCTCTATGGACCCGGACCCCATCACTGGCGAATTTGTCGGGGAAATCCGTTTAGGGTATGATGTAAAAGATGGGAGGCCCCGCCCCTTCAAAGGCGGTGCCCTGAGCGGGGATATGGAAAGCGCCCTGGCCCAGGTCCGCTTCTCCCGGGAACTGGCCTTCCTGGGCCACTACCACGGCCCGGAGGCAGCGCGGTTTGGGGAACTGGCCGTGGGAGGGGATTGACCCACGGGGGCTGGGGCAACCGGCGCGTGTGGTCGTGCAGAGGGAGAGTCGGGTTGTGGCTCCAAAGTCCGTTGTTGTGGCTGATGGCGGGGGCCGTCGTCGCTTGGGGCAATTGAGACCTCACCCTGCCCCCACTTCCTGACGGCGGCACCCCCTTCCCTCTCCGTTCACGGAGAGGGAAGGGGGTGGGGGGATAGGTGAGGTCCGGCTTCTCGCACACTCAACCACCAACACTGTCTGGGGCCGAGCCAGAGGAGGACAAGCCCCATGAGGAACTTTCTGCTGCGGTGGATCATCAACGGCATCGCCCTTTACGTGGCGGCGCGCCTGGTGCCGGGCATTGAGGCCCCCGAGAGCCTGGGCACCCTGGCCGTGGTCGCCCTGGTCTTCGGCCTGGTCAACGCCTGCATCGGCCCCATCCTGCGTTTCCTGACCTGCCCCCTCATCCTCCTGACCCTGGGCCTCTTCACCTTCGTCGTCAACGCCGTCCTCCTGTGGCTCACAGCATGGGTGGCAGGGCTGTTGAGGCTGCCCTTCCACGTGGAGGGGTTCGGCACGGCCCTTCTGGGCGCGCTGGTGGTGAGCGCCGTCAGTTGGGTCCTAAGCGTGGTCCTGAAGGACGAAGGGAGCAAGAAGGATTAATGGACCTCCAGGACAGCGCGGCCCATCCCCCGGAGCCAGAGGGGGAGCCGGGAGAGACCCTGCCGACGCCCCTCGCGGGCCAGGTCACCTTCCACCCGGGGGACCAGCGCATCCTCGTCGTGGACGACAGTGTGGCCACGCGCCGTCTCCTGCGCACCATCCTCCGTGGGGCCGGGTACCAGGTGCTGGAAGCCGGGGATGCCGCCGAGGCCCAGGGGCTCATCGCCCAGAACCCGCCGGACCTCATCCTCCTGGACATCATGATGCCGGGGATGAGCGGCTTTGAATTCTGCGAGCGGCTGAAGCAGGACCCCGGAACAGCGGACATCCCCATCGTCATGGTGACAGCCCTCTCGGAGGTGCGGGACCGGGTCCAGGGCCTGCGGTCCGGGGCGGACGACTTCCTGAGCAAACCCTTTGACCGCCTGGAACTGCTGACCCGCATCCGTCTCCTCCTGGACAAGAAGGTGCTGGCCGACCGCCTCCGGCAGGCCGCGCAGCAACTCGCCGAGGCCAACGCCCAACTGAAAGAGCGGGTGCGCCTGATGTCCAACCTCCTCACGGTGGGGCACCAGTTGCGGGGCCAGCTGACTCCGGACGAGGTGCACGGCGCGATCCGCGAGGCCCTGACCCGGGTGGCGGAGGTGGAGGCCTTCTCCATCTTCCAGCGAGCCCTGTGGACCCGCGGGTGGCGGCTCACGGTCTCCATGGGCCTGGAGGAGGGGGAGGCGCTCTCAGCAGCCATGTCCACAGAACTGGAGGGGATTCCAGAGGGGGTCCTGACGGGGCGGAAGCCCTTCTTCCACCGGGACCGGGGGGAGCCCCCTCCCATCCTCCGGGTGCAGGCGCTGGGGAAAGACCTGCCCATCCAGGCGGCCCTGCCCCTCATCGCCGACCAGCGTCCCATCGGCGTCCTGGTGGTGCACCGGTTCTCCCCCCAGGCCCTGGGCCAGGTGGACGAGGAACTCCTGACCATGGCCGCCCGGGAGATCGCCGCCGCGCTCTACAACCTGAGCCTCTACAACCGCATGCGCAGTTACGCCGACCTTGCAACGGGCACGGAGTCGGCGCGGGCCAGGGAGCAATCCCTGGAGCACCGCCTCCAGCGGGTGAGCACGGTGGCTTTCTTCAGCGGCCAACTGCACGCCACGCTGGACTGGGACCGGGTCCACGAACTGATCCGCCGCCTGAGTCTGGACTTCATCGGCGCGGAGCGGGTGTACATCTTCTACGAGCACGAGCAGGAGCAGTCGGTCTACATGGGGACGGTGCGGGGCCTGGTCACGGGGACCCCGGCCCAGGTGGGGGCGGAACGCCACGCCGCCCTCATCCGCCGGGTGATGCTCAGCGGCAAACCCTTCCCCCGCAGCGTGGACCAGGTGAAGCCCCCGGAAGAAGGGGGCGCGGGGACCGTGGTGGGCATGCCCATGAACGTGGAAGGGCGCACGGTGGGCGTCATCGTGGTGGAGAGCCTCCTGCCCGAAGCCGGTGGCTGGACGGAGCAGAACTGGGACCTCCTCCGCCTCCTGGCCGACCAGGCTGCCCCTGCCCTGGTCACCGCCTCCCTGTACCGCAAGATGAGCACCCTGGCCATCACCGATGGCCTGACCGGGGTCTACAACCACCGCTACTTCCACGAGCGCCTGACGGAAGAGTGGCTGCGGGCCGAACGGTACCACAAGCCCCTCTCCCTGGTGATGCTGGAAGCGGACGACTTCAAGAAGATCAACGATACCTACGGGCACCTGCAGGGAGATGCCGTCCTGCGGGACCTGGCCACCTTGCTCGTGCGGACGGTGCGGGACGTGGACATCGTGGCTCGCTACGGAGGGGACGAGTTCACCATCATCCTGCCGGAGACGGACATTCAGGGGGCGATCACGGTGGCGGAGCGGATCCGCCGGGCGGTGGAAACCTATCCCTTCGCCAGCGAAGAAGGGACCATCCGGGTGACGGTCAGCGTGGGGGTGGCCTCCCATCCCCCTGTTGCGGACCGCAACGCCCTGGTCCGGGCGGCTGACGAGGCCCTCTACACCGCCAAACGCCAGGGCAAGAACCGGGTGGTGGCTGGCGCGTGAGCGGGGGGATGAGGCCGCCCCCCGTCCTACTCCACCCGCCTGCAGCAAGCGCCCCTTTCCCTCCCCACCTCGGGGAAGGAAAGGGGGCCGGGGGATAGGAGAGGTCGGGGGTCAGCGAGCCAGTCACCAGGGGCGATGCATGCGCCGCCCTGCAGTGCCAGCCGCCGACGGGCGCCTACCGAGCAGGGGCGGCTTATGAGAGAGAGTCGCTGACCTCTATCTTCAGTTCCCCCACCTCGCGGGTTTCCACGGCAATGGTCAGGGCATGTTCCCCGGCTGCGAGCGGTTCGCCGGAGACGTGCACCGTTGCCATGCCTCCCACAGGGAAGGGGTAGGGGCGGTCGGGGCCGATCTCGTGGGCTGAGACGCTCTTGGCCCCGCTGGTCACGGTGATGCGCTCGGGGGGATATTCTCGGCCGTCCACCACCAGAGGCTTGAACCCCACGATGGTGCCGGGGGCAAGGGTGTTCTTGAGGCTCAACTGGAAACCGCCTTCCACGTTGCTGAGGCTGCCTTTGACGTACAGTTTCTTCAGCATGAAGGCCGGGATCGCAGGCATGGGTGTCCCTCCTGATCGGGTGAATGGCAAGCCTGGCAAGCCAAGAGGTTGTGCCAGACGGACCCAGAGCATCCTGACCGACCAGGAGAGAGTATAGCACAGGGTGGGGAGTTGGGCAAGCGGGGGAAACGCGGATTGCGGTTGCAAACAGTGTGGATGGCCGCAGCCAGGGCGATCCTGCGCGGCGATCTGGACCTCACCCACCCCCCGCCGCCTTCGGCGGCACCCCCTTCCCTCTCCGTCAGCGGAGAGGGAAGGGGGCTGGGGGGATGGGTGAGGTCTGCCTTCCTGCATGCCCGACTCGCCCACAAAATCCGGAACCGGCACAAACGCGGGCAGAGCGGGGGAGCCCTGCTAGGGGCACTCCTGGTGCTGGGGGTCCTGTTGGCCTGCCATGCCGCCTCCGCCCGGGCCGTGGGCTCGGGCCGCATCGCCTTCGCCGCCAACTGGCAGGGGAATTGGGACCTTTACCACGTGGCGGCCGACGGGAGCGACCTGCGCCGCCTGACCTCGGACCCAGCCGACGAACGGGACCCTGCCTGGTCGCCCGATGGGAAGTCCATCGCCTTCCGCTCCAACCGCGACGGGAACTGGGAACTGTACCGCCTGGACCTGGAGACAGGGGCTCTGACGCGCTTGACCCGCGACCCGGCTTTTGACGGCCAGCCAGCCTGGTCGCCGGACGGGAAGTACCTCGCCTTCGTCTCCACACGGGCCGGCGATCCTGACATCTTCGTCATGCCCGCTGCGGGCGGGGAGGCGGTCAACCTGACGTCGGACGTCCCCCAGGGGGACTTTGCCCCAGCCTGGTCACCCGACGGCCGCTGGATCGCCTTCACTTCCTGGCGCCTGGGCGACAACGACCTCTTCCTCATGGACGCCGAAGGGCGGGAGGTGCGCCAGTTGACCAGGAGCCCGTGGGGAGAGGAGTGGCCGGCCTGGTCGCCCGACGGGAAGCGGATCGCCTTCGTCCTGCGCAAGCCCACGGGCACAGCCATCTACACCCTGGATGTGGACAATCCGCCGGCCAGAGGAGGGCCGATGGCGCGGGCCACATGGCTGGGGGCCGACCTGGCCCCAGCCTGGAGCCCCGATGGCCGAAGTCTCGCCTTCCTGCAGAGGCAGGCCAACGCCGAGAGCCTCTGGGTGCAAGGGTGGGGCCGTCCCGACGACCTTGCCCGGGAGATGGTGAAAGGGTTCCTCCTCCTGGCCGGGCCCCTTTCCTGGAGCGAGCGGGCCGGTCCCTGGGGGGTCCCCGTGGCCCTGGAGGGGCGCTCGCCCCTCATCCCGGGGATGGAGCCCAGGCCGTGGCCGGCCGAGGGGCGGCCAGGGTTCTTCCGCGTGGGGGACCTCGTCGTGCCCAACGAGCGGTTCAACGCCCGCATCGTCCATTCCTTCCTCGCCCTCCGGGAACGGGTCCGCGAGGAGACGGGGTGGGATTTCCTGGGCGAACTGAGCGATGCCTGGCGGCCCCTGGAGGCCCAGGACGAGGACTCCGCCTACGGCAGCTGGCACAAGGCTGGCCGGGCCTTTGACATGCGCTTTGACCTGCGGGAGTCCAACGGGGTGAACAACCTGGAGGTGGTGCGGCAGGACCTGGGCAACCGCACCTACTGGCGCGTGTACCTGCGGACCGAGGACCAGAGCGGGGCCCAAGGCGAGCCCCTCTTTGAGGAGCCCTGGGACTTGAGCGGGCGGGCCCGCCGCCGCTACCCGGAGCAAGGGGGCCAGTGGAAACCCATCCCCATCGGCTACTATGTGGACCTCACGGGGCTCGCCCGCCAGTACGGCTGGCAGCGCATCCCCGCCATCCACCGGCCCGACTTCAGTTGGACCTGGCACTTCCTGGCCATTGAGTACTGGCATTTGGAGCGGCCCGACGACCTGACCTGGTACCAGGCTCTGCTGGAGGTCTACCCGGAGGAAGAGGTGGCAGAGGTATTCAACTGGCACCGGCTGGAACGGGAGGGGCAACCAATGTACCTGTGGTGGCTCAACGGGGTGCCCCTGCCGCCAGAGGCCCAGGCCTGGCAGGATGTGCGCCCCTGAGGGTCCCAGGGAGGAGGCAGAGGTGCTCGCTTACCGTCGGCTGGCCTTCCTGGGGGCCCTGGTAGGGCTGGGCGCGACGGGGGGCCTCGTGTGGGTGGTGAGCCACTACCCGCCCACGGGGATGGCGGTCGTGGCCTTCTTCCTCCTGGCGTTCCTGGCGGCTACAGGGTGGGCCTGCCCGGCCATGGCGTTCCTCAACCGCCGCTTCGCCGGCCCGGACCACAGCACCGATGCCCTCCGCCAGAGCGCGTGGGTCGGGCTCCTCGTGGCCCTGGGGCTGTGGCTCCAGGCCATGCGGGTCCTCACATGGACGGCCTTCCTCCTCCTGGTGGCGGTCCTCGCCCTTGCCGAACTTTTCATCCTGAGGGCTCGGAAGAAGTAAGGGCGCAGCGCTGCGCCCCTGCTGGCTGGGGTGCTGCACGACAAACGGTGCCCCTGCGGCGCGGCAGAAGGGGCCTGTCCCAGGGGGCTGGAGCGGCGGGGAGGCCCCTCAGACCAGACGGTGCAGGCCCCGCAACTGGTTCAGGTAGTCCCGGATGTCCCGCTCGCGGCGGGGGCTCGGCCCCAGGGAGTCCACCACCTCGTCCCGCCCCAGGAGGGCCAGGCAGGTGTTGAGCACCGCTTCCCGCAGCACCTGGAGGTTGTAGCCCCCCTCCAGGACGAAGGCGATGCGCCCGCCGCAGAGGTCCCGGGCCATCCCCACCAGGGTGCGGGCCAGACGTGCGTAGCCGCTCACCGTCAGGAGCATCCCCGCCAGGGGGTCACTCCAGTGGGCGTCGTAGCCCGCGGAGACCAGGATCAGGCCCGGCCGGTAGCGCTCCGCCAGGGGGTACAGGAGTTCGTCAAAGATGGCCGCGTATCCCTCGTCCCCCACTCCGGCCTCCAGGGGCACGTTGACCGTGTAGCCCTGGCCCGGGCCCTCGCCGATCTCCCGCCAGTGGCCTGTCCCAGGGTAGTGGGGGTACTGGTGAGTGGAGAAGTAGAGGACCCGCGGGTCGCGGTAGAAGATCTCCTGCGTGCCGTTGCCGTGGTGCACGTCAAAGTCCACGATGAGAACCCGTTCCAGGCCCCCTTCTTCCAGCGCGTAGAGGGCTGCCGCGGCCACGTTGTTGAAGAGGCAGAACCCCATGCCCCGGTGGCGCACCGCGTGATGCCCTGGTGGCCGCACCAGGGCGAAGCCGTTCTCCAGACGGCCCGCAAGCACCTCTTCCACCAGGGCCACCGTGCCCCCCGCGGCCACAAGCGCCGCCTCGTAGGAGCGGGGCCGGACGTAGGTGTCGGGGTCCAGGAAGCCGCCCCCCTGCTCCGCCACCTGCCGCACGTGTTCAATGTAGGAGGGTGCATGGACTCGCTCCAGCCGCTCCCGGGCGATGGGTGCCGCTGGCACCTGGACCATGGTCCCTAGCACCCCGTGCCCATCCAGCGCCTCCAGGATGTGGCGCAGGCGCTCGCGGTTCTCCGGGTGGCCGCGCAGGTCGTGCTCCAGGAAGATGGGGTCGTAGACGTAGCCGGTGCTCATCCTGCCCCTCCATGACAACAGGGGCGATCCACGAATCGCCCCCATGCGCATCCACGTAAGGACGCGCGGTCCGACGAGGCCCACGAAGCACAAGGGGCGACGCATGGTCGCCCCTTCCGGGGCACTTACGTGCCGCTATAGACCCTGTAGGGGCGCACGGTCCTGCGCCCCTGGCCTGGCCTTCTTCCCCCGCCGCCTTCGGCGGCCTCCCCTTCCCTCCCCGCATCAGGGAGGGAAGGGGCTAGGGGATGGGGAGAGGTCCATCCCCACCTCACCCCTACCCCCGGGCCCCCTTCCCCTCTCCGTGTTGGAGAGGGGAAGGGGATACCTCTCCCACCGCCGCCTTCGGCGGCACCCGGGGGATGGGAGAGGTCCTATCCTCCTCACGGCGGGCAGGTATCGCCCAACCGGGTCCAGCGCATGGCGTCAAAGGCCAGCCAGCGGGAAAGATGCGTCTCGTAGGTCACGTCGCTCAGGAGGACGTAGTCGCTGGCCGCCGAGGTGTAGGGGAAATTCCCCAACGTCACCCACCGGTTGGGGTTGGCCCAC
>JBMFPD010000030.1:0-17946 GCA_049969295.1 Anaerolineae bacterium
CTGGCGGAGGCAGGGTATGTAAGCCACGCCGAGATGACGCCGGAGCGCCTCAAAATGGCCACCCTGCCCCTGGGGGCGACCCCCCTGCCCAACCCCGTGGGCGGCGCGCCAGGCGTGCTCCTGGAGCACGAGGGCACGGCCATCGTGGCCCTGCCCGGCGTGCCAGAAGAACTGAAGGGGATCGTGGAACAATCGCTCCCGCCTCTGTTCAGGGACTGGTTCGGCCAGGCATACTACCAGGAGCGGGTGGTGGTAGTGGCCTGCGGGGATGAGTCGGTCCTGGCCCCTGTGGTGGACGCCGTGGCCCGGGCCCATCCCGAAGTCTATGTGAAGTCGCGGGCCAAGGCCTACGGACCAGAGGTCCACCTGCGCATCACCCTCTCCGCCCGAGGGCAAGAGGAGGGCCAGGTGCTCGGAGCCCTCGCGGCCACCTTGGATGAGCTGGGGGCGCGCCTTGCTGCGGCGGGGATCGCCGTTTTGGAGGTTTCCTGACCTCCTCCGTGCGGGGGACCGCTTTCACAACGGGGGCCAGCCCGCCCCCGGTCTGTCTCGTTTTTACAGAAGAGGGAAGGCCACAGCCGCTCTTCCCGGCGCAGGGGGCAGGCCAGGAGGCGTGCCCTACGGTCTGCCGTGCCAGAAGGCCGTCAGGTTTAAGAATGAGTCAGCCCTGCAGCCTGCCCCTGCCCCCGTTGTTGCAGTGGCGCGTTCGTGCTATAATGTTTTCCGGATGCTCAGTTCAAGGATCAGATGCCCGGGGCGTTTTCGCCCCGCTCACGCCATCCACGAATGAAGGAACGGATAAACGAAGGCTTGCAGTCGCGCCGGGCTCATTCGTGTATTCGTTGGCGGATCCGTTGACGGCTTGCTCCAGGCCGGCAGACCGCGTTGCTCCTGGAAAGGTTGGACATCCGTCCGACCTTGTAACAGGGCATTTCCCGGAGGGCGGTCCCAGAAGGCGAGGGTGACGAGGATGGACCAGGGACCTCGGCTGACCCATGTAGATGAAGAAGGGCGTGTGCGCATGGTGGACGTGGGCGCCAAGCCCGAGACGGAGCGCGTGGCGGTGGCCCGGGGCCAGGTGCAGATGTCCCCGCGGACGCTGGCCCTCATCCTGGAGGGGAACGTGCCCAAGGGTGACGTCCTGGCCACGGCCCAGATCGCTGGCATCCTGGCGGCCAAGCGCACCCATGAACTCATCCCCATGTGCCATCCCCTCCTGCTGACCCACGTGGAGGTCCAGTTCCAAACCCTCCCGCCGGAGCAGGGCCCTTCGGGGGAGGAGCGGGCGGTCCTGGAGATCACGGCCACTGTGCGCACCTACGGCAGGACTGGGGCTGAGATGGAGGCCCTCACGGCCGTCACCGTGGCCGCCCTCACCGTCTACGACATGTGCAAGGCGGTGGAGAAGGGCATCCGCATCCACAACGTGCGGCTGGTGCGCAAGTCCGGCGGCAAAAGCGGCGAGGTCGTGCTGGAGTGACCATGAATGAGCCTTCTGTGCAGGTGGTGGTCCGGCTCTTTGCCTCGGTGCGGGAAGCGCTGGGCCGGGAGGAACTGCGCCTGAACCTCCCGGCGGGGAGCACGGTGCGCGAAGTGCGGGAAGAGGTAGAGCGCCTCGCGCCGGAGGCGCGACCGCTCCTGGAGCGGTGCCTCCTGGCCCGCAACCGGGAGTTCGCGTCCCCTGGGGAGGTCGTCCAGGAGGGCGACGAGATCGCCTTCCTGCCGCCTGTGGGGGGAGGGTGAGGGGCCATGTGGATCGCCGTCACCCCTGAGCCGATCCGCCCGGAGGAGGTTGTGGCCCGGGTCCACGCGCCGGAGCACGGCGGGATCCTCTGCTTCGTGGGCACTGTCCGGAATCGCTCCTGGGAGCGGCGCGTCCTCCATCTGGAATACGAAGCCTATCCGGAGATGGCCGAGGCCAAACTCCAGGAGATCGCCGGGGAGATCCTCCAGCGCTGGGATGTGGCCGATGTGGCCATCGTGCACCGCGTGGGGCGGCTCCAAGTGGGCGAGGTGGCGGTGGTCATCGCCCTGGCGGCCGCGCACCGGCGGGACCTCTTCCCCGCCTGCCAGCACGCGGTGGACCGGCTGAAAGAGATCGTCCCCATCTGGAAGAAGGAAGTCTTTGAGGGCGGAGAAGAGTGGGTAAGCGAGCATCCGTAGGGGAGCCCCAGGTGTCCCCTGCGCCGGAAGAGGCGCAGCCGGAGCCCCTGCCTCCTTCCAGTCTGGGGGGAGGCATGGGAGACGAGGCAGCCCTGGAGGAACTTCAGGCCCGCATCGGGGTGCGGTTTGAGGACATCTCGCTTCTCCGCCGCGCCCTCACCCACCGCTCCTTCGCCAACGAGCACCCCGAATTGGAGGGAGCGGACAACGAGCGGCTGGAGTTCCTCGGGGATGCCGTGCTGGACTTCCTGGCCGGCTCCTACCTCTTCACCCACTACCCAGAGATGCGGGAGGGCGAACTGACCAACCTGCGCGCGGCCATTGTCCGCACGGAGACGCTGGCCGAGTTCGCCCAGGAGTTGGGGCTCGGCCCTTTCCTCCTCCTGGGGCGTGGCGAGGAGGCCTCCGGCGGGCGGACGCGCCCGGCCATCCTGTGCGCCACTTTTGAGGCCCTGGTGGGGGCCATCTACGTGGACCAGGGCCTGGAGCCTGCCCGCGCCCTGTTTGAGCGGCTCGCCGCGCCAAAGGTGGAAGCCATCCTCCGGGAGGCCGGGGTCCGCGATCCCAAGACCGAACTCCAGGAACTGACCCAGATGGCCTGGCAACTGACGCCGGAGTACCGCACGGTGGGAGAACAGGGGCCGGACCACGCCAAGAGGTTCACCGTGGAGGTCTGGATCGGCGGCCGGCCCTTCGGCCGCGGCACGGGCCCCAGCAAGCAGAAGGCCGCGATGGAGGCTGCCCGAGAAGCCCTGCGCCACCCTGAACTGCTCAGGTTGGCGGCCAGCGCCCAATCCTTTGTGGAGGAGGAACCCCATTCCAGACCCTGAGATGCCCAGCCTCATCGCCGAAGACGCTCTCGCCCCTGCCGAGGAAGGGCCTGGCCCAACCCCCAGGGTGAAGGCCGCGCCCCCCGATTGCCTCAGGGCGTTGCACCTCCTGGGGTACAAGAGTTTCGCCACCTCCACGACCTTCTCCTTCGGCCCTGGCATCACGGCCATCGTGGGGCCCAACGGCAGCGGGAAATCCAACATCGCCGACGCCATCCGCTGGGTCCTGGGCGAGCAGAGCCTGCGCGTCCTGCGGGGGAAGCGCACCGAAGACATGATCTTCGCCGGCAGCGAGACCCGCTCGCGCCTCGGCATGGCCGAGGCCTCCCTCACCTTGAGCAACGAGAATGGCTGGCTGCCCGTGGACTTCGCCGAGGTGACCATCACCCGCCGGGCCTACCGCTCTGGCGAGAACGAGTACTTCCTCAACGGGAGCCGGGTCCGCCTGCGGGAGGTGCAGGACCTCCTGGCCCACAGCGACCTCGGCGAACACACCTACACCGTCATCGGCCAGGGCCTGGTGGACCAGGCCCTCTCCCTCCGCCCGGAGGAGCGGCGGGTCCTCATTGAGAACGCCGCCGGCCTCGGCCCCTACCAGGACCGCCGCCAGAGAGCCCTCCAGCGCCTGGAGGCCACCCGTGCCAACCTCGTGCGGACGCAGGATATCCTCCAGGAACTGGCGCCGCGCCTCCGCCGCCTGGAGCAGCAGGCAGCGCGCGCCGAGGAGCATGCGCGCCTCACCGAAGAACTGCAGAACCTCCTGCGCCTCTCCTACGGTTACCGCTGGCAGCAGGCTCAGCAGGCCCTGCGCCTGGCCCGCCAGAGCCTGGCCCGGGCACGGCGTTCCTGGGAGGAGGCTGTGGAGGCCGTGGAGCGCCTGGAACGGGAGGAATCGGAGACGCGGCTGCGCCTTCAGACGCTGCGCCAGGCCCTGGCGGAGTGGCACCGCGAGTCCAGCCAGGCGCATGGGGAGTGGGAGCAGGTCCAGCGGGAGGCAGCCGTCCTGGAGGAGCGGCGGCTCCAACTGGTGCGCCAACAGGAGGAAGCGGGACGCCAGGCCCGTGCCCTGGAGCAGGAGAAGGCTGCCCGGCTCCAGCGCCTGCAGGACCTGGAACGGGAGCGCGCCGCCATCGCCGAGCGGCTCCGGGAGCAGGAGGCCCAGGTGGAAGAGGCCCGGGCCGCGTTCCAGGCTTTCCAGGCGCGCCAGGCCCAGACGCGGGCCGAGGCCGAGCGCGTGGCCCGGGCGGCGATGGCCGCCCGCCGCCGCCAGGAAGAGGCCCGTGATGCCCTGGCGGCCCTGCGCACGCAGATGGCCCACGGAGCCGACCAGGTCCGTGCCCACCGGGGGGCCGCGGAGGACCTGGTCCGCCGGGAAGCCCTCTTCCGCGAGAAGGCGGAAGGCCTCCAGGCACGCCTCGTGGACCTCCGCCGCGCGCAGGAGGATCTCCAGGAGGAGAAGGCCCGGCTGGAAGCGCGCTTGGCGGACCTCCGCGGGCGGATTGCTGCGGCGCACCGCCAGCTTTCGGCTCTGGAGGCCCAGCGGGAGCGCCTGAGGGCACGGCTGGACGACCTCGCGCGCCAGCGGGAGGAGATGGCCGGCCTGTACCCTGGCGTGCGGGCCGTGCTCCAGGCCCGGGACCGCCTCCGCGGCCTCCTCGGCACGGTGGCGAGCCAGGTCTCCGTCCCTCCGGACCTGGAGCGGGCCCTGGAGGCGGCTCTGGGCAGCCACCTGCAGGACGTCGTCGCCCGCACCTGGGCCGACGCGGAAGCGGCGGTCCGCTACCTGAACGAGACGCGGGCTGGACGCGCCACCTTCCTCCCCCTGGACACGCTGCGCCCCCCACCGCCCCTGAAGGCCCCTGCCGTCCCCGGCGTCCTGGGGGTGGCAAGCGAGCTCGTCTCGGCCCCGGAGGTGGTTGCCCCCGCCGTGCGCCTCCTCCTGAACCGCACCCTGGTCGTCCAGGACCTGAAGGCGGCGCGCGCCGCCTTTGACCGCCTGGAGGGGGGCTTCCAGATCGTCACCCTCCAGGGCGAGATCCTCCGCTCCTCCGGAGCCCTGACCGGCGGCAGCGACCGTCGGGAAGGGAGGGGGCTCCTGGCCCAGGAAGGGGAATGGAGGCGCTTGCCAGGCGAGATCCAGGCTTTGGAGCGCACGGTCCGCACAGCGCAGGAGGAGGTCCAGGGCCTGGAGCGGGAGCAGGAACGGCTGCTCGCACGCCTTGGGGAGGTGGAAGCCTCGCTGCGGGAGCATGCCCGGTCCCTGGAGGTGCTCCAGGAACAGGTCCACGCCCAGGAGGCCCAGGTCCAGGCCCTCCAGCAGGAGCGGGAGTGGCACGAGGCCCAGGCACGCCAGGCAGAGGCGCAGGTGGAGGGGGCCAGGGCCAGAGAGCAGGAGTTGCAGGCCGCGCTGGAGGCCGCCCGGGACGCGCTGGCCCGCCTGGAGGCGGAGCAGGAGCGCCTGAGGAGCGCCCTGGATGAGGAGGAAGGCACTGACCTGAGCCGGCGGCTCTCCCTCCTGGAGGCCCAGGCCCACGTCCTAGAAGGGGACCGTGCCGCGGCGGAACGCATCCTGGAGGCGGCCAGGCAGGAGATCGCCTCCCTGGAGGCCCAGCAGCGGGAACGCGAAGCACAGGCCCGATCCCTGGCGCAGGACGTCGCCGCCCTGGATGCGCGCCTGGCTTCCCTCCGGGAGCGGGAAGCGGACCTGAGCCGCCGCCTGCAGGCCCTCCAGGCGCGCGTCCAGCCCACGGAGGCGGAGGCGCGGGACCTGGACGAACGGCTCCTGGAGTTCGCGACGCAGGAGCGGGAGGCGCGCCGCATCCTGCGGGAGCGGGAGGAGCGCTTGGGACAGGCCAGGCTGGATGTGGAGCGGCTGGAGGACCGCCTGCGGCGGCTGCGGGAGCAGATGGAGGAAGACCTGGGCCTCGTCCAGGTGGAGCCGGCCAACGGCGTCCCCGAACAGCCTCCCCTGCCCCTGCACCCGCTGGTCTCGTCCCTCCCCCTGGTAGAGGAGCCACCAGAGGGGCTTGAGGAGGCGGTCCGCAGGTTGCAGGCCCAGATCGCGCGCCTGGGTCCCATCAACCCCGAGGCCCCGGCCGAGTACAGGGCCCTGCGGGAGCGCTACGACTTCCTGGAATCCCAGTCGCAGGACCTGGAGAAGGCCGCCCGCGACCTGGAGGAAGTCATCGCCGAACTGGACCGCCTGATGGAGAGGGAGTTCAAGCGGACCTTTGACGCCGTCAACGAGAGGTTCAAAACCTTCTTCCAGCGCCTCTTCGGGGGAGGGGCTGCGCGCCTTGTCCTGACGGACCCGGACGACCTCACCCACACGGGGATTGAGATCGTGGCGCGGCCGCCGGGCAAGCGTCAGCAGACCCTGGCCGCGCTCTCCGGCGGGGAGAGGGCCCTCACCGCCGTGGCCCTTCTCTTCGCCATCCTGGAGGCCAGCCCGACGCCCTTCTGCGTCCTGGATGAGGTGGACGCCATGCTGGACGAGGCGAACATCGGGCGCTTCCGGGAGGCCCTGGTGGAACTGAGCCAGAGGACCCAGTTCATCGTCATCAGCCACAACCGCAAGACCATTGAGGCGGCCCACCGCATCTACGGCGTCTCCATGCGCCGGGACGGGAGTTCCCAGGTGGTCTCGCTGCGCCTGGATGAGGTGGAGACCGAGGGGGCAAAGGAGGAAGCGGCATGAAGCGCATCCTGCTCCTCACCACTGGGGGCACCATCGCCATGCGGGAGCGCCGCCCGGGGGAGGGGGCTACACCCGCGTTGGAAGCCGAGGACCTTCTGGCCCTCCTGCCCCCCGGGTCGTTGGACCTGCGGGTGGAGCGCATCTGCAACCTGCCCAGCGCCCACCTGGATCTGGAGACCCTCTGGGCCCTCCGCAACCGGGTCCACCGCGCCCTCTCCGCGGGGGAGGCCGACGGCGTGGTCATCACCCACGGCACCGACACCATGGAGGAGACGGCCTACCTCCTGGACCTGACGGTGCCGGGGGACGCGCCGGTGGTCCTCACGGGGGCCATGCGCACGGCCTCCGACCCGGGGTACGACGGGCCGGCCAACCTCCTGGCTGCGCTGCGGGTTGCCGCTTCGGACGCGGCCCGGGGCCTGGGGGCCGTCATCGTCATGAACGACGAAGTCCACGCGGCCCGCTACGTGACCAAGACCCACACCCTGAACCCCGCCACCTTCCGCTCGCCAGGGGCCGGTCCCATCGGCGTCGTGGCCGGCGGGGAGGTGCGTCCCCTCTTCCGCCTGGCGCGCCGCACCGTGGACCCGCCGGCCCTGGACCGCCGGGTGGCGCTCCTGAAACTGGCCGTGGGCATGGAGGCAGACCTCCTGGAGTGCCTCCTGGAGCGGGGGGGACTCCGCGGCCTTGTGGTGGAAGGGCTGGGAGGGGGCCGCGTGCCGCCCTGGTGGGTGCCCGCCCTTGCCAGGGCCAGGGACCAGGGTGTGGAGGTGGCGGTGGCCAGCCGTTGCCCTGAAGGGGTGGTCTGGGATGGGTACGGCTACGCCGGCGCGCACCGGGACCTGGCGCGGCTGGGGGTCCTCTTCGCCCAGGGGTGGAACGGGCCGAAGTGCCGCATCCGGCTGATGGCCATCCTGGGCGCAGTGTCGGAACCGGCGGAGGTCCAGCGCCTCTGGTACGCCCTGCCCTGATCGGGCTCAAGGGGCGTCGGCCTGCGCCGATGCCGGGCGAGCGATTGGATTGCCCGAAGCGGCCCTGGCTGTTGCCCCATAACCGGCCAACAGGACATGCAGCCGCAAAGCCCACCAGGGCTGTCTCGTTTTTTACGAAAAGGAAGGCTATAACCGCTCTTCCCGGCGCAGAGGGCACGCCAGGAGGCGTGCCCTACGGTCTGCCAACGAATACACGAATGAGCCCAGTGCGGCCGAGCCATTCGTTTATTCGTTCCTTCAATCGTGGATGGCATGGGCACTTGACCGATCTGTGAGGGCACGCCTCCTGGCGCGCCCTACGGTCTGCCGTGCCAGAAGGCCGTCAGGGTTCTAAAGAATGGGTCAGCCCTGAAAGCCCGCCACGGCGGCGTTTGACACTTCTCTCCCATTAGGTTATACTATGTGTGCCCCGCCTTGAAGAGCAGGTTGCAGAAGGCCAGGCCCGTTTCTCCTCCCCTGGTTTTCCCCACCCCAAACGGGCGGCCTTGAGAGAAGAAAGGAGGGAGTCTCCACCGCAAGCGGGTCAGAATGCACCTCTCCACGGCTGCCGTTCTTGTCGGCCATGCACAGTTGGTCAGGCGTTTGTGCGCAAAGGAGGCACAGAAATGGAAAGGCCCTGGCTCAAGTTTTACGACCAAGGCGTCCCTGCCCACATTGACTACCCCCAGATCCCGCTGGACCAGTTCGTGACCAACGCCGCCAACAAGTACCCCGATGCCACCGCCATCATCTTCTTCAACCGGAAACTGACCTACCGAGAACTGGATGACCTGGTCAACCGGTTCGCTGCTGGCCTGCAGCGATTGGGCGTGAAGAAGGGAGATCGGGTGGCCGTCCACCTGCCTAACTGCCCTCAGTACCCCATTGCCTACTACGGGGTGCTGCGGGCCGGGGGCATTGTGGTGCCCTGCAATCCCCTCTACGTGGCCCGCGAACTGCAGCACCAGATCGCCGATGCGGGCGCGGAGGTCATCGTCACCCTTAGTGCCTTCTACAACACGGTGAACGGCATCCGCGAGGCAGCCGGCCTCAAGCACGTCATCGTGGCCAGGATCAAGGATTACTTCCCGCCCTTGCTGAACCTTCTCTTCACCCTGCTCAAAGAGAAAAAGGAGGGCCACTTCGCAGACATCACCGGCCATCCCAACACCTACTGGTTCCTGGATTTCGTGAAGAACGCGCCAGCCAGGCCGAAACCTGTGGAGGTGACGCCTGAGGATACCGGTGTCCTCATGTACACGGGTGGGACGACCGGCATCCCCAAAGGCGCGCAACTGACGCACCGCAACCTGGTGGCCAACGCCCTGCAGACCAAGGCCTGGATGGCCGACATCCGGGAGGGGGGCGAGGTGGTCCTGACGGCCCTGCCCCTCTTCCATTCCTATGGGATGACCACTTGCATGAACCTGGCGACGGCCTGTGCCTCGGCCATGCTCCTCATCCCCAACCCGCGGGACATCAAGGGGCTCCTGGAGAACATCAACAAGCACCAGCCCTCCCTGTTCCCGGGCGTGCCCACCATGTACGTGGCCCTCATCAACTACCCCGAGGTCCACAAGTACAACGTGCGGTCCATCAAGGCCTGCATCAGCGGTGCCGCGCCCCTGCCGGTGGAGGTGCAGACCAGGTTCCAGGAACTGACCGGCGCCAAACTGGTGGAGGGGTACGGCCTGAGCGAGGCCACACCGGTCACCCACGCCAACCCCATCTACGGCAAGAACAAGATCGGCACCATCGGCCTCCCCTTCCCCGACACCGACGCCAAGATCGTGGACCTGGACACCGGCGAACAGGAACTGCCGCCGGGCGAGATCGGCGAACTGGTGGTCCGCGGGCCCCAGGTGATGAAGGGGTACTGGAACATGCCCACCGAGACGGCCAACGTGCTGCGCAATGGCTGGCTCTACACCGGGGACATCGCCCGCATGGACGAGGAAGGGTATTTCAGTATTGTGGACCGCAAGAAGGACATGATCATCGCTGGCGGCTACAACATCTACCCGCGCGACATTGAGGAAGTCCTCTACCAGCACCCCAAGGTGAAGGAGTGTGTGGCGGCGGGCGTCCCCGACGAGTACCGCGGCGAGACGGTCAAGGTCTACATTGTGCTGAAGGAAGGGGAGACGGCCACCGAAGAGGAGATCATTGAGTACTGCCGCCAGAACCTGGCCAAATACAAGGTGCCGCGCCTGGTGGAGTTCCGCCAGGAACTGCCCAAGACCATGGTGGGCAAGATCCTGCGCCGGGCCCTGGTGGAGGAAGAGCGCAGGAAGATGGAGAGTCAGCAGAAGACATAGACCAGTGTGACCACCTCCCCCACACGCGGGGCGGCCCCCACCTCATCTCTGGGAGGGGGCCGCCCTTTTCGTGCGCCTTACTCCGTCGCGCCGGTGAAGAGGAACTCTGTCGCCAGCAGGGCCGGGGCACGGACGCCCCCGAAGTGGCCCGGGACAAGCCGCGTCTCCCGGCTCACCTGCTCCGTGCGGGCCAGCACCTCCAGGTAACTCTGGGTGAAGCGCAGGTTCTTCACCGGGTAGGCGATCTCGCCCCCCTCAACCCAGAAGGTCCCGTCGCGGGTCATGCCGGTGACGACCGTCTTCTGGTCGTGCACGGGGACGGTGTAGTGGAAGCGGCTGACGAAAACGCCCCGGTCCAGGCTGCGCACCATCTCCTCCACCGTGGCCTTGCCCGGGGCCATGAAGAGGTGGCCCGGCATCGGCCCCTCGGGGTTGGGTGCGGGCAGGGCATGGCCTGTGGACCGGCGGCCTTCCCTCCCTGCCGTGAAGGTGTCGTACACCACGCCCAGGGCCACGCCTTCCCTGAGGAGGTCCACCCGCTGCTTGGGCACGCCCTCAAAGTCAAAGGGCAGGGGGAGGCCGCTTGGGTCCAGGCCATCGTCCCAGACGGAGACCAGGGGGCTCGCCACCCGCTCGCCCAGGCGGCCCGAGACGAAACTGCGCCCTTCCTGGTAGGCCAGGGCCCCCCAGCCCAGGTATCCCAGCGTCTCCAGGATGTCCGCCACGGCGTAGGTGTTCAGGACCACCGGGTAGCGCCCGGGCGGCAGGTCCCTGGGGTTGCGGGCCAGACGGGCGCGCCCGATGGCCTCCCGGGCCAGGGCCTCCACGTCCACCTGGCGGACCTGCCAGGCCGCTACCTCGGCGTGGCCGGAGGTTCCCTCGCCCATCACCACGAGGATGAGGCGGGCGGCCGTGGTGGGGAAGTAGGCGGCGACGCCCAGGGAGTTGCAGACGGCGAGTTCCACCGTGCCGGTGCTGAAGGCCCCGAAGGCCGCCAGGCCGTCCTCTGCGGCCAGCCGGCAGATCGCTGCGACCCCCTTCGCCCGGTCCTCTGGCGTGAAGGCTAGCGTCTCTTCGTCCAGGGCCTCCACCGAGGCGGCTGGCGAGGGCTCAGGCAGGGAGGTGAACTCAGGGTTCTCTGGCTGGAGGCGGGCCAGGCGCAGGGCCGTTTCCGCCAAGCGCTCCAGGGCCTCCGGGCGCAGGTCGTTGCCTGTGGCCACGCCCGTCCGCCGGCCCACCACGGCCCGCACCCGGACCTGGACGTTCCGCTCCGCCACGTTCTGGTGGATGGAAGAGTTGGCGAAGCGGGTGAGGGCCTGGTCCTGAGCCCAGAGGACGACCTCGGTCTGGTCCGCTTGGGAGGCCGAGAGGACCTGCCTGGCCACCTGCATGAGGGGTTCTCTTCCGACGAGGGGCGATGGATTCACGGCATCCTCCTCGCGATGGGGATGGGCAGCAGCCACGCTCACTCGGCTGGCTCCGGGCCTTCCACCCCCCATGTCTCCACGATGTGGCGCTGGACCACCACTTCGCCGGAGCCATCGTCCGGGTCCAGGAGGATCGCGCCCAGGTCAAACCACTTCACCTTCCCGGAGAGGTCCTCGCCGGTGCGCAGTGCCAGGTGGATGCGGTACCCGTGGCGCATGGCCTGGTCCAGGGCTGCGGTGAGGGCCTTGCGGGGCCAGGCGCGGCGCCACTCCAGTTCCTCCACGGGGACGCCGAAGTAGAGGGCCAGTTTCTGCACCGTCTCGTCGGTCGCCACCTCGCGGTAGCGCTGCTCAATCTGGCGGTACTCCCCCGTGGGGATGCCCCCCTCCTCGGCCATCTCAAAGGGAGTGGGCCCGCCCTTGAGGGCCCGCAGGTAGCGGACGTAGTCCCCCAGGCTCATGGCTGCACCTCCCGTCGGTCCGCTTCGCGGCGGTAGTAGGCGATGGCCAGTTTCCGCAGCGTGACCTCGTCGCCGGAGGGGGTCTGGATGGTGATGGTGTAGGGGCTGAAGCCGACCACGCGGCCCTCCATCCGCTGGCCGTCAAAGAGGACGAAGGTGAGAGTTGCGCCCTCGTCCTGGCAGGCCTGGAGGTAGCGGTGTTCAAAGGCATCCACGGCTTCCGGGAGGTAGGGGCGGCGGCGCTTGCCGTGGACCTGGTCTGGTGCGGCCTGGGCGAGGGCCTTCTGCAGGCTGTTGAGGAGGGCCGAGGCCTCGGCGCGGGTGAGGGTGGCGAAGGGCTTCCCTGCCCGCTCTTCCAGGGCGGCTTCGTCCAGGGCCAGTTTTGCGGCCAGTCGGCGCAGGTGCTCTATCTGCGTGGGGCGCGCTGGCTGCTGGCCGAGGGCTGCCTTGCCCCTGGGAGGTGCCTTGGGCCGGGCTGGCCTGGGCGGCCGGGGGGCTGGGGCGGCTGGTGGCGTGGAGGGCTGGGGTGGCCGGGGAGCAGGCGCGGGGACCTTGGGCTTCTCCGGCCTGGGCTGGGGGATGGGGTCGGAGAGAGGCTTGATCTCCCATTCTTCCACATAGAGGGCACGCGCCAGGCGCGGCAGGTCGCTGGAGGTGATGGGGCGCTTGCCCGCTTCGTACTCCTGGATGCGGCGGGCTGGCACCCCGGATTTGGCGCTCAGTTCGCTCACGCTCATCTGCTTGCGCTGCCGAATCCGCCACAGGTCTTCCATACCTACCCTTCCCCCTTAGTCGTAACCGCCTGTTGGAAAGCGCTTCTCGCTTCGGGTCCATCCTGTGTGGGTATGACGCCCCGCTCCGGGGCACGGCCCTGCAGGGGCGCAACGCGGCTGCGCCCCCTTCAGCGCATCAGGCCTACCTGGACGTTCCGGAAGCGGGCCGGGGCCGTCCCGTGGCCCACATGGGCGATCTGGCCGGGCTGGCCCTTGCCGCAGTTGGGCGTCCCCCAGACGTTCCAGTACCTGGCGTTGCAGATGGCGTCGCAACTTCTCCAGAACTGGGGTGTTATGCCAGTGTAGGTGGCGTTCTTGTAGAGGGTGCCCAGTTTCCCGCCCCGGATTTCCCATGCAACTTCGGTGCCAAATTGGAAGTTAAGCCGGCGGTCGTCAATGCTCCAGCTCTTGTTCATCTCCAGGTAGAGGCCCCCTTCGGTGTCGGCCAGGAGGTCTTCCCATTCCCATTCGCCGGGCTCCAGGTTGATGTTGGTCATGCGGATGAGGGGGATCCGGTTCCAGCCATCGGCCCGCATGCACCCGTTGCTGGGAAGGCCCAGGAGCGCCGCCGTCTCCCGGGACATGAGGTAGCCCACGAAGAGGCCGTTCTGAACCAGAGGCGTCCTCTGCCCAGGCACACCCTCGTCGTCGTAGCCGAAGGTCCCCAGGCCCCCGGGGATGGTGGCGTCGGCGGTGATGTTCACGATTTCCGAGCCGTACCGGAAGGTGCCCCGCTTGTCCAGCGTGAGGAAACTGGTGCCAGCGTAGGAGGCCTCGGTCCCGAGGACGCGGTCCAGTTCGGCCGGGTGGCCGCAGGACTCGTGCACCTGGAGGGCCAGTTGGGTGGCGTCCAAAATGATGGTGGTCACGCCGCTGGGACAGGGCGGGGCGGTGAGGAGGCGGATGGCTTCCTCGCCCACGCGGGGGGCATGCCCTACGAGGTCCAGCGCGTCCACCAGTTCGTACCCTTTGGTGGCCTGGTGCCGGCCGAAGGAGTTGGGGTAGGACCGCTTCTGCACGTCGCCGCGGCCGACGGCGGTGGCCTCCAGGCCGGCGCCGGTCTCGGTGATCTCCTGCTCAATGAACGCCCCTTCGCTGTTGCCGAAGACCTTGCGCTCCCGCTGGCACTCCATGCTGGCCTTGGCCACGCGCACCTCCGGCCCCTGCTGCATGGCGCGGCTTGCCTCCACGAGGAGGGCGATTTTGCGCTCCAGGGGGACGGCGAAGGGGTCCACCTGGACCGGCGTGCGGTAGGTGGCCACGTGGGCCACCGGCGGGCCCAGGGGCACTGGCTGCCGGCCGGGGACCCGGGCGCTGGCCCGCGCGATCTGGACGGCGAGGGCTGTCACCCGGTCCACCTCCGAAGGCTCCAGGCGGGCGCTGGAGGCGAATCCCCACGCCCCGTTGACCAGGACGCGCACGCCGAACCCCAGGCTTTCGTCCTCCGAAAGGCTCTCCACGGCACCGTTCTTGACCTCTACGACCTGGGTCCGGCGGTGCACGATGCGCATGTCAGCGTACCATGCCCCGCGGACCTGGGCCAGGTTGAGGGCTCGGTCTACAAGGTCCCGCAAGGTTCTCCCTCCTCTCAGGGGGTGTTCCGGCCACCTTCGGGTTCGAGGGCGCTTCTTGACCCCAGAGGCGAAGGCGGGTACAATACGGCCGGTGAGGTGGGAAGCATCTACCCCCTTCTCCAAGACGAGAAACTCGCTCCAGAGGTTCGGAGATGCCGATCTACGAATACCGATGCGACCAGTGCGGCGCGGAGTTCCAGGAACTGCGGCCCATGGCCCAGGCCGACGCGCCGATCCGCTGCCCGAAGTGCGGTGGCGAAGAGACCCACCGCAAGCTTTCGCTGTTTGCTGCCTGCAGCCGTTCCTCCAGCGGCGAGACGGTCTCGGTGGGCGGCTCCAGTGGCTGCAGCACCTGCAAGGCCACCAGTTGTGCCGGGTGCAGCCGCTAGGCTGCCCATGCCCTTGGCACCACGGACGTCCTCAGCGGCGGGCGACGCGCGGTTCCTCCCACGCTGGGGACGTTGTCTATCAGCCCGTTGTTAAGCCTACCACATTCTGCGGAGGGAGGCAACTGGAATGGACCTGTTTGAGAAATGCCGCGAGTTCACCATTGTCCGCGAGGCCCAGGCGCAGGGCATCTACCCCTACTTCATCCCCCTGTCCGACACGGAGGGGACCGAAGTCGTCATCAACGGCAAGCGCCTCATTATGATCGGCTCCAACAACTACCTGGGTCTGACGACCGACCCCCGCGTGCGGGAAGCGGCCATTGAAGCCATCCGCCGCTACGGGACGAGTTGCACCGGCTCCCGCTTCCTCAACGGCACGCTGGAACTGCACAAAGAACTGGAAGCCCGCCTGGCCCGCTTCGTGGGCAAGGAAGCCGCCCTGGTCTTCAGCACCGGCTTTCAGACCAACCTGGGGATCATCTCGGCCCTGGTGCAGCGGGGCGACTACGTCATCACTGACAAGGAGGACCACGCCAGCATCATTGACGGCTGCCGGCTTTCCTACGGCCAGATGAAGCGCTTCCGCCACAACGACATGGACAGCCTGGAGCAGGTGCTCAAGGCCCTCCCGGCCGACGCGGGCAAACTGGTGGTGGTGGACGGCGTCTTCAGCATGGGCGGGGATATCGCTCCTTTGCCCGACCTGGTGGCCCTCTGCAAGAAGTACGGGGCCCGCCTCATGGTGGACGATGCCCACTCGGTGGGCGTCCTGGCCGACGGCCGGGGCACGGCAGCCTACTTCGGCCTCACTGACGAAGTGGACCTCATCATGGGCACCTTCAGCAAGTCCTTCGCCTCCCTGGGCGGGTTCGTCGCTGGCGACGAGCAGGTCATCCACTACATCCAGCACTTCGCCCGCTCGTTCATCTTCAGCGCCAGCATCCCACCGGCCAACGCTGCGGCGGCCCTGGCTGCGCTGGACATCATTGAGAAAGAGCCGGAGCGCTGCCGGCGGGTCCTGGCCATTGCGGAGCGGATGCGCAAGGGGTACCAGGAACTGGGGTTTGACACCGGCAACAGCCAGACGCCCATCATCCCCATCATCCTGGGGGATGACATGTTGACCCTTTTCGTCTGGCGCAACCTCTTTGAGGCCGGCGTCTACACCAACCCGGTGATCCCGCCCGGGGTGCCGCCCAACAAGTCCCTCCTGCGCACCAGTTACATGGCCACCCACACCGACGAGCAGATGGACCGCGTCCTGGAGACCTTCAAGTGGGTGCGGGAGGTGATGGAACTCTGACCCTCCCGTCCGCACCTGAAGCGGATTGCGAAAGACGTGGACCTCACCCATCCCCTAGCCTCCTCCCTCCTCCACGGGTGGAGAGGGAGGAGGGCTGGTGCCGCAGGCGGCCTGGGGGAGGGGGAGGTGAGGGTGGCCGCATGGAACCTCGCGCCCTGTCCGGGCGTCTATTGAGCGGAACGTGGGGCGGCGATGGGCCGCCATCCCGTGAGGAGCTTCCCGGACAAAGAGCGATAGGAGGAAACGTTATGTCCCTCAACAAGAGCATGTTGGCTTTCGGAAGCATCCTGGTCCTCGTGGCGCTGCTGGTGGGCGGGTGCAGCGCGGCGAAGGCCCTCCCCGGCCCCGCGGTGGCCTCAGCCCAGGAGGCCCGAGGGGAGGACAACTCCTATTCCACCCCGCGCATGCTGAGCGTCAACGGAACCGGCACGGCCACAGGCACCCCTGACGTGGTCTACGTGGAACTGGGCGTGGACCTCAAGTCGCCCTCGGCCTCGGAGGTGGTGGAGGAAAGCACGGCCCGCATGGGCAAGGTCATGGAGGCTCTCGCCAAGTTGGAGGTGGAGAAGAAGGACATCCAGACCGTGGCCTACAACATGTGGGTGGAGGAGGTGTACGACAAGGAAGGCAACCCCACCGGGGAGCGGGTCTACCACGTGGTACACCGGGTTCAGGTGACGGTGAGGGACCTGGAGAAGGTGGGCACCGTGCTGGAGAAGGCGCTGGAGGCTGGCGCCAACACGGTGGGGGGCATCCAGTTCAGCGTGGAGGACCCCACAGCCCTCCAGCGGGAGGCCCGGGAGAAGGCCATCGCCAACGCCAAGGCCAAGGCCCAGCAGTTGGCGGAAGGGCTGGGCGTAACCCTGGGCGAGCCCCAGTCCATCAGTGAGTACGGCTACATGGCCACTGTGCCGGTGAAGGGCGTGATGATGGAAGGGGTGGGCGGAGGCGGGGCCGGGCCTGTCCCGGTGAGCCCGGGGCAACTGATCGTCACGGTGGAGGTATCCGTGTCCTGGGTCATTGAGTGAGCCCGCACCCGTCTTGAGGTGGTTGGGAGGGCGGCAGGAGGAATGGCTCCCGCCGCTCTTCTTTTTTCAGTGCCCTGTGTTTCCTCCAGGCAACCGCCCTGTCCGCGTGGCGGTCGCCCACAGCTTCTCGTGGGCCTGGCTTGTCCCGGCCACGGCGACGATGGCCATGAGCCACGACCCCGCTTCTTCCCCCAGGGGTTCATCTCGGAAACGGTAGTCGCTCTTGCGGATGGACTCGCTCAGGCGGTCGGCCAGGTCCTGCCAGATGCGCCTCTGGGCGAAGAGCAGGGCGTCAAAGGCCTCCCGCTCCCGTACGAGGGCCAGGGCCTGGCGGAAATGGGGCAGGCACAGGCCATCGGAGGCCTGGAAGTCGTCCAGGAGGCCATCCTCGCCCAGGAGGTCTTCCACAAGGGTCTGGAAGTAGACCCCTTCCATGGCCTCCACCTGACGGCAGACGGGGCAAGGGCCGTGGGGTTCCAGCCGGGCCACCAGGGCTGCCGTGGCCAGGCTGGGCCGGGAGCGGTCCAAAGCCTCCTGGGCCCGGCGGAGGGAAAGCGGGGGAGGGGGCTGGAAGGGGGGTGCTTCTGTCTCATCCAGGAGGTCCTGAAGGACGTCGTGCAGGAGGATGGCGACGCCCAGTGAGGCCCCCTGGCGGACCAGAAGCCAGGCGTGCTCGTGGCAGAACCCCCGCGCCTGGCGTACCCGGCGGCGCAGGCCCGGGTCGTTGACCTGCTCCCACAGCAGGGCCTCCACCACCTGATCGGCCGTCCTGGCCTTCAGGCGGCAGAGCGCGCACCCTGGCTGAGCCAGGGCCTCGCGCAGGTCGTGAAAACTGATCTTTCGCTCCATGGAAGCCTCCCCGGTTGGCCTTTCGGAGTTCACTCTTGCACCCCGCCTGCGGGCAGGGCTTCCCGCCGCGTGGAGGGGTTCCTCTCAGGCCGAAGATTACCACAACTCCCCCAAAGTGGGTAGCGGGGGGCCCTCGCCTTGCGGTTGCATCTCGTGTTGGTGA
>JBMFPD010000031.1:0-17749 GCA_049969295.1 Anaerolineae bacterium
GCTTCCGCCAGGCCCTCCGCTGCGCCCCCAGACCCCACCGCGCCTGGCCTTCCTCTATCCACAGACGCCCCTGCAGGCATCCTGGCCTGTGCCCAGCGCGCGCCAGGCGGCCTTCCCGGACCTGAACCTGCAGGTCACGGTCCGGGCTGAGCCGGTCCAGGTCTCCACCTGTGGCACCATCACCTTCACCATCGGCATCACCAACAGCGACACCGTGACGGCCACCTCCCTCTACGTCACGAGCACCATGCCGGGCGGTTTCGTGCCGACGCAGCGGACCTGGCCCGTGGGCAGCCTGGGCCCTGGACGCTCCTGGTGGGGACAGGCGGTCTTCGTGCCGGACTGCAGCGCGGTCTCGGGCCAGAACGTCACCACCGTGTCCTACGCTCAGGGCGCGGACATCGTGCGCCAGACGGAGTTCACCGTCCTGCCCTGCGCCATCACGGTGGAGAAGGAACCCTCCACCGTCTCGGCCGAGGTGGGCGATGTGGTGACGTGGACCGTCACCGTGCGCAACACCGGGTATGGCGTGGTCTCCAACGTGGAGGTGACGGACACTCTCGGCCCCGGCCTGCGGCACCTGGGCGGGCCGCTGCACCCGGCCTATGCCAGCATCAGGGTGGGCGAGGCGGTGTCGTTCACCGTCACGGCGCAGGTGAGCCAGTGCAGCGGCCTGGATAACGTGGTGGAGGCGGTTTGGGGCTGCGGCTCTGGCCCCTGCCAGACCCAGACGACCAAGGCCAGCGTCGCCCTGGTGGTGAAGGAGCCCCTCCTGGACTACACCCTCCCGGCCTTCCAGGTGGACTACTGCACGGGGTCGGGGACCTTCGCCATCCCGGTGCGGAACGCGGGCGAGGGGACGGCCTACGACGTGTTCCTGGGGGTGGACCTGGCACCCTTCACCGTGTCCAACGTGTCTCCCGGCGCATCGTACACGCCGGGGGTGGGGTTCTCGCTGCCGGACATCCCGGCGGGGGACGAGTATCTCCTGACCTTCGACCTCACGCTGCCCAACGTGTGCACCGCACCGGGAGGAGGGAGTTTTCTGTTTGAGCCGCTCTACCACAACTCGTGCGGTGAGCCCTTCTATCCCCCGGTGAAGGAGACCACCTGGGGAGTGACGGGGCAGCCCCAGGGGCTCTCGGTGAGCAAGAGCGCGCCCTCGGAAATCTACCGGGGTGACTTGGTCACGACGACCATCACCGTGGACGCCCGGGGGATCACAAACGTGCGGATCACCGACACGATGCCCTCCGGGTGGACCTTGGTGGATGCCGACGGGGCGACGGTCGTGGGGGACCGGCTGGTCTGGACCGAGGCGGGGGATGCCGTCTATACCTACCACCCTGTCTTCCGGGTTCCCTTTGACGACTGCACGCTGTGCGGCACGGCCTCTGTTAACCAGGTGGTGGCCACGGGCAGCGACTGCCAGGACTGCCTCCGCACTGCGAGCGATTCCGCCGCCCTCTATGTGCAGTGCGGTGGTCCCTATGTGGCATCCAGCAAGTCCATCGCCTCGCCGGTGGAGAACTGCGCCACGACAGTGGTCACCAACACCTACGCCTTCAGCGCCACCTTCCCGGTCACTCCTTCCTGGGGCAGCCTCGTCTTCACCGAGACGCTGGAGCACATGGCCTACGTGCCCGGGAGCGTGGGCATCTGGGCCACCGATGGAGTGCAATCCTGCCCGGTGGACGCTACCGTGGAGGCCGGTGGAGACCTGGTGCTGCGGGACTTCGCGCCCACGTGTGGGATCACTGTGCCCGGCTCCACCCTTTACATCACTTACACCGTCTCGGTGACAAGCCCCACGCCCTGCGGCAACCTGACCTGGTACGACTGGTCGTACCTGAACCTGGGCGTGGCGGGCAACGACCCCTGCACCGACGAAGGCAGGTTGGCAGAGGGGGCTTCCGTCACCCTTGCGGAGCCTTCCATGTCCCTGTCCGTAGGTGGGATGCCCGGGGAGGTAGGGGACTGCGGGGTCTACACCTTCACCCTTACGGCCCGGCGCACCTCTGCGGTGGGGGCCTACGATGCGGAGGTCTTCTTCCCGGAGACGAACTACCGCCTGATTGAGGTCATCGGCATTGCCGGGGCCATGCCGGCCTACACGGTGACCGACGCGCTGGGCTGGCACTGGTACTACTCCGACACCTTTGCCACGGCGACCGAGAGCACCATCACCCTGCGGGCCCAGAAGGTCTGTGCTGCGCCCGGCACCCTCGCTGCGACCGTCTACTACGACAACCGGTGCAACAACGATGAGGTCTACGGCCACACCTGCTCCGCCACCGGGAGCGTGAGCCCGTCCATCTGGGACCCGCGGCCCATCATGTACAAGGAGCCCAAACTCCTCTGGGCCAGCGGCGACGTGGTCACCTGGACGCTGGGGGCCGTGAACAGCGGGGCTGGGACGGCCTATTCCGTCTTCCTGAGCGACACGCTGGGGTCTGGCCTGCGGTACCTGGGTTCCACCATCACCTCCACCATGGGCTCGGCGGCCGGGGTGGTCCCGGTAACCTCCACCCACGCCGTCACGTGGTTCGTCCCCCAGATGCTGCCGGGCGAGAAAGTGAACATCAAGGTGTGGGCCGAGGTCATCGGCTGCACAGATCTCACCAACCTCTTCTCTGGCGAGCAGGGGTGTCAGGGCCAGGTCTGCCGGACTGGGGGGCCCATCACTTCTGTCGTGGAACTCCTCGGGACGGTGATGCTCAACACCAACACCTTCCTCTCGCCCGTGGACACGTGCCTGACGCGCACCGTGACGGCCACCGTGCGCAACGCCGGCCTGTTGAGCATCTACACCGCCACGGTGACGGAGACGCTCCCGGCCGGGCTGAGTTATGTGCCGGGGTCCGCCCGCTACAGCGTGGATGGCGGCCCGTGGGTTGTCGGGGGGGAGCCGACCGTGGTCGGGCAGAACCTTGTCTGGGACACGGGCACCGGCGGTGGGCTGGGGGCGTACCTGGCGCGCCTGTACCCGGGTCAGGTCATCTACATCGCCTATGATGTGCAGGCAGACTGCGCCTTCAGCGGCGGCACGATGGCCATCCAGGCCGCCTACCGCGACGTCTGCGGCACGCCGCTCCGTTCGCAGCGCAGCACCTACGTGATGGGGGTCCGCCAGCCCCAGGTGACCCTGAGCAAACAGGGCCGGAACGTCACCACGGGCTCGTCCTACGGGAGCACCGTCTACGCCGAGCCGGGCCAGACGGTGGAGTGGAGGGTGACCCTTTCCAACGGCTCTGGCGCGGCCACGGCCTACCAGGTCGCCGTGACGGACGTCCTGCCCAGCAACGCGACCTACGTGGACGCCAGCCCCGCGCCCAGCACGACCGCGCCGGTCACCTGGTGGGTGGGGAGCCTGAACGCGGGCGAGACCCGCACCTTCTACATCACGGCCACGGTGAACGCGGGCGGGTGCACGACGGCGGACACCCAGAACCAGGCCTCCGCCTCCTGGGGGTGCCCCACCGGGTGCACGGCCGGCACCCGCACGGCCACGGCCAACCTGCGCACCCGCCCCGGGATCCCTTCGGGCAATGTCAGCCTTGCGCCGTCGTCGCTGCACCAGTGCGGCGGCGTCATCACCATCACGTTGAACAACAGCGGCCCGCCGGCCTACAACATCCGCCTGACGGATACCCTGCCGACCGGCTGGGTCTATTCGGAGACGGTGTCGGCCACGGCGACGCCTTCGTCCTATCCCCCGGCTGGGGCGAACCCGGCGGTCTGGACCTGGACCATGCTCCCCACGGGGCAGACCCGGCTCGTCTTCCGGGTGCGCAACGCGTCCGAGGCGGGCGGCTGCGCAGTGCCAGTGGCGGGCAACCAGGTGGTCAACCTGACCTACGAGGATGCCTGCGGCGTGGCCTCCAGCACGCAGAGGAGCGGGAGCCTGGGGGTGCTCTCGCCGAACCTTTCCATCACCAAGGCACCGGAGATCCAGACGGTGCCGGAGGGCGGCGTCGCCCAGTGGACGGTCACCCTGACCAACATGGGCAATGGCGTGGCGAGCAACATCCTGGTGACCGATGTGCTGGGGGCGGGTTTCGCCACGGCCGGTGTGGTGGAGGGCGATGGCGCGGTCCAGGGTTCTGGCCCCATTGTCATCACCTGGGGGCCCCTGACGCTGAACCCCAACCAGGCCTGGACGCGCCACATCACCGCCACCCTGGATTCCACGGTGGACTTCCGCAATGTGGTCACGGCCACGGGCGCGTGCGACGTGGGGTGCGTCTACGCCACGGCCTCGGATATCGCCTACGTCTCGGCCTTTGAGTTCGCCAAGGAGCCGCCGGCCCAGGTGCGGACCATCGGCGAGTTCGCCGTCTTCACCATCACCGTCAACTACTACAAGGCCGTGCCCTACCGCAACGCGGCCATCGTGGACGAGCTGCCCGCCGGCCTCCGCTACGTTGCCAGCGCGGTGGACGGTGTGCCGGCGATGCCCATCTCCAGCGGCCAGGTCTACACCTGGACCTACGGGAGCGGCACCGGGCCGGTGCAGAGCACGGTGGTGATCACGGCCGTGGTGGAGGATGTGCCGGCCAACCAGGATGGCGTCACCCTGGAGAACAAGGCCAGGTTCGTCTGGGAGGAGCAGCAGGGCGGCGATTGGATCCCCTACAGGGAAGAGACCCGGGTCTCTGTGGACCTGGTGGAGCCGGACGTGGCCCTGAGCAAGCACGTGGCCTCGTCCACAGGGGCGCTTTCCAACCTGGACGGGACGGCGTACCTCACCTACACCCTCCTCCTGACCAACACGGGGACGAGCCCGGCCTACCACCTGCGGGTGACGGACACCCTCCCGGCCGGCATCAGCGTGACGGCCCAGTACGGCGGCGATGCCCGCAGCGGGCCGGTGGCCGGTCCAGGGGTGCTGACCTGGACGGTGGACGTCCTGAGCCACCAGGCCCCGGGGAACTGGGTGGCTCTGACCTACACGGCCCGTCTCCTGCACGCGCCGGCCGGCGAGCCCCTGACCAACGCTGTCCGGGCGACTTATGCCTCCTTCACGGAGACCGTCTCGGACGAGGTGCGCCATTACGGGCCTCTCACGGCCCAGCAGACGGTGCGGGCCGCCCCGGTGACCATGGTCAAGGGGTGGAGCCCGACCACGCTGCGCCTGGGCGACGTGGCGCAGGTCCTCATCACCACCACAGTGCCGGCCGGGACGGTGGCCTACTACCCGCGCGTGGTGGACATCCTGCCGAAGGGCTACGCCTTCGTGCCCGGCTCCTTCGCCCACGGCCCCAACGTGAACCTGAACTTGCCCGGCGACGCCCAGGGCGGGGAGCCCTCGGTGCCCGGCAACCCGGAGGTCTGGTACCCGCCGCCTTCGTACTTCGGCGGGGCTTTCGGGCCGGACAACCAGATGGTGGACGCCTACTACGCCACCGTCACGGCCACTTTGTCCGCGCCCGTCGTCTTCACCGAGACCTTCCAGGTGCAGTTGACCGGGGTCGGCGAGCCGCCCACCTCCACTGCTTACTACACACCGGTGACCTCCGCGCAGAGCCAGTGGGATGTGCTTAACACGGCCCACACCCGCTGGGACGTGGCGGACCACGGCCAGTACCAGTACGGGCCGGACGACCGCGTCACGTCCGACAGCGTAGTGCTGGGGGAGAACATCCAGCCCCACCTGGGCATCGCCAAGGACGTGGCCCCGCCGGAGAACTCTCTGGTGGGGGCGGGGGCTCTGGTGACCTATACCCTCACCCTGACCAACGACGGCTGGGGGCCGGCCTACGACATCGGGGTGCGGGACGCCCTGCCGGAGGGGCTGGTCTACGTCTCTTCCAGCATCGCCTCGTCGTCGCCGCCGACCATCGCCTTCACCCTCCAACCCGCGCCAGGGGCTACGGGCACCCTGGAATGGACCGTGAACGAACTCCGGGGGCGCGCGGCGAACGGTGGGGCGCCGGGTGTGGCCACCCTGACCGTGGTGGCCCAGGTGGAGGACGACATCGGGGCCAACCTCACCCTGGATAACGTGGGCCAGGTCCCGTACTACGACTCGCAGCTCGGCCCTGGCGTGACCACGACCCTGAGCACCATCCAGAGGCCCTATAGCGATGGCGAGGACAGCGCACGCCTCCGCACGCCCGATGGCGGGATGGGCAAGGCGGTGTGGTATCCCATCTCCCCCACCATCGGCTCCACGGTGGTCTACACCCTGACGGTGCCCCAGCCGCCCATCACGGCCACCCTGTACAGCGTGGTGGTGACGGACACCCTGGACAGCCGGCTGACGATCCTCTCCGTTGCCGCGTCCGGGGGCGTGAACCCGCAGGCCGGGTGGAGCGGGCAACTGGTCACGGCGACCTTTGACGCCATCCCCCACGACACGCAAGGGGTGGTGGTCATCACGGCCCGCATCAACAGCAGTGCGGCCGCGGGCCAGGTCATCCCCAACAGCGCGCAGTTCCGCCACCGGGATGGAGGGCCGTACCCCTCACCCACGGTCAACGTGCCGGTCTACGAGCCTGTGCTTGCCATCGCCAAGGATGTGGCTCCCACGGTGGTGCCCTTCGGGCAGACGACGGTCCTCTACACCGTGACGGCGTCCAATGGGGCCGGCCCGACTGTGTCGCCGGCTTACAACGTGCTCGTCACGGACACCCTGCCACCAGGCTTGGGCGCGCCCATTGGCTGGGGGTCGCCCGTGGGGACCTACCTGCCGGCCACCAACCAGGTGGTCTGGAGCCTGGCCAGCCTGGGCGTGGGCGAGAGCCGGACCATCACCTTCACGGCCACCCTGACCGGCACGGGAGGGGCCGGGTCCACCCAGACCAACTGGGTGACGGCCACAGCGACCTCCCTCCCGGGGGACGTCCCGGGGGAGAAGGGGTACGGCCCGGTGGGCGACGATGCCGCTACGCAGCTCCCGCTGGCGCGGTTGAGCAAGGCCGAGGCTTCCGGGTCTCCTTCTCCGGACGGCGTGGCGACCATCGGCGAGGTCATCACCTTCACGCTGTGGTACACGGTGCCCGCCGGCACCACGCTGTACGATGCGGTGCTGACGGACACGTTGCCCCCGTACCTGGCCTACCAGGTGGGAAGCGGTTCTCCGCCCCCTGACCTGGTGGTGGGCCAGCAGTTGACATGGTTCCTGGGGGATGTCCTCAACGCCACAGGCGGGGCAGCGACCTACGCCGTCACCTTCCGAGCCCAGGTGCAGGACCATCCCGCGGCGGCCGACGGCACGCTTTTGACCAACCGCACCGGCCTCACCTGGAACCGGGAGGATGGCGAGCCCGGGACAGCGGCCCACCTGGACGATGCGGCCACGGTGTTGGTGGTGGAGCCGGACATCCAGGTGGCGAAGGCGGTGGAGGTGCCGCGCTCGCCAGTGGGTGTGGGGGACGTGGTGACTTTCACCATCACCTTCGGCAACGCGGTCACGGCCCACAGCCCAGCCTTCAACGTGGTGGTGAGCGACGTGTTGCCGGCCGGCCTGACCTTTGCTGGCGTGGTGGGGAGCACGCCCGCGCCCCAGGTGAGCGGCTCCGGCCCGACCCACCTGCGCTGGACCGAGGCCGAGGACGCCCGCCTGGCGCGCCTGGACCCCGGGACGAGTTACGCCTACACCTTCCGGGCCACGGTGGACGCCGACGTGGGCGCGGGGCAGACCCTGACGGACTGGGCCTACGCCTGGGCCAGTTCCATGCCCGGGGTGGTGGCGGGCGAACGGGACGGCACTGGCTCCCCTGCCAACACGCGCTACCTGGAGGAGGACACCGCGCAGGTGACAGCCGGCTATCCGGACCTGGTGGTGAGCAAGGCAGCGGAGCCGGCCGGGCCGGTGCGCCAGGGGGACACCATCACCTACACCCTGCGTTACACCAACACGGGCATCGTGGCGGCCACCGACGTGACGCTGACCGACTCCCTGCCGGCGGGGATGAGTTTTGCTGGACAGGTGGAGATGGTGCCGGCCTGGCCCAGCGGTCCCACGGTGGACGGCCGCACCGTCGCATGGTACACCCCCACGCTGGAGGCGGGCGCTGGCGGCTGGGTTGTCATCCGGGCCACGGTGGACGCGACGACCACCCTCTGGGTGGACACCGCGCTCACCAATACGGTGGAGATCACTGCGCCGGACGACCTCACGCCTGGGAACAACCGGGACGAAGCCCACACGCCTTACCAGTTCGGCTCCCTGGGGGACGAGATCTTCTTTGATGTGGACGGCGATGGCGGCGTCTTTGAGCCCGGCGTGGACGCCCTCATCCTGGAGCCGATGGTGGTGACCCTCACCTGGGATAGCCACGTGGAGACGCTGGTCACGTCGTCCGGGTACTACACCTTCACCAACCTGCCCTTCGGGCACGTGTACACCGTCACTGTGAGCCCCTACGTGCGGGACGGGGTGCCCTACGTGAGCACGACAGGGATGTCCCACCAGACCACCCTCACTGCTGTCCAGCCGACGGACTGGGACCTGGACTTCGGCTTCCTGGGCACGGACCTTGCCCTGCAGAAGCAGGTGGAGCCGCTGACGCCGGTGGTGCCGGGGGACATCCTCACGTATACTCTCATCTATGTCAACAACGGCCCGACCATCGCCCACGAGGTGAACCTGACGGACGTCCTGCCTGCCGGCGTGACGTGGGGTGGGGTGGTCTCGCAGCCGCCGTCCCTCTCGGGGCCGACGGTGGACGGGGCGCGCCTCGTCTGGTCCACGGCAGACCTGCCGGCCGGGAGCGGCGGGACCATCGTCTTCACGGTGACCTCGGAGATCACCACGTCCCTCTGGGCCGACGTTATCCTGGTCAACCGGGCCTCCATCGGGACGGACACACCGGAGCACGACCTGACGAACAACGAGGCTCAGGCGGAGACGCCCCTGCGCTTCGGCTCGTTGGGGAACTACGTCTGGTTTGACCAGAACCGCGATGGCATCCAGGACCCGTGGGAGCCGCCCCTTGGGGGCGTGGTGGTGACCCTCACCTACGACAGCCAGGTGCGCACGGCGGTGACCGACCCGACCGGGCACTACACCTTCACCAACCTGCCCCTGGGGAACACCTACACCACCGTGGTGGACCTGGGGACGACGCCGCCTGGGTCCATGCTCTCCACCCCAGGGTCCTTCAGCACCTTCCTGACCGTCACCCACCCGGTGGACCTGAGCCATGACTACGGTGTCTACGGGCCGGGTGGCATCGGGGACCTGGTGTGGGTGGACTACGACCGCGACGGCTTTTGGGACCCGGGCGAGCCGGGCCAGGGTGGGGTGCGCATCGTCCTGGTGAGCGCGGGCGGCCTGGTCACGGAGACCTGGACGGACGCCAACGGGTACTACACCTTCACGAACCTCTTGCTCAACGAGACCTACACCACGAGCATTGACCTGGGCACAGTGCCTGGTCTGGTGGAACTGACCACGCCGGATACCTTCAGTTCGGTGCTCACGCCCGGCGCGCCCTTTGACGACACCCACGACTACGGCCTGCGGCCCATGTTGATGGTCTTCAAGGATGACCACCGGGACCCCCTGTACAAGGGGTGGAACCTGCGCTACACCATCACCATCAGCAACGCCACGGGCATGGACGTGCACCATGTGGTGGTGACGGACGAACTCCCCTCGGAAGTGGCCTACGTCCAGTCGTACCCCGAAGGGACGTACGATCCCGTCTCCCACATCGTGACCTGGACCTACGCCCTCATCCCGGCGTGGGAGACGCGGGAGATCGGGATGTGGGTGCACACCTTCAAGGAGACGGTGCCGGACGTCATCACCAATGTGGTGTGGGTGGACTCGGACGAGACAGCGCCGTACCAGGACGTGGAGACGACGCACCTCCTGCCGCCTCTCCCGACGGAGACGCCCACGGCCACGCCGACCCGCACGCCCACTCCAACCCGGACACCCACGCCGACTCCCACCCGTACGCCCACCTTCACCCGGACCCCCAGCCCCACACCCACGGCCACACCGACCGCCACGCCCACGGCCACCCCCACGCCCACGCCGAGCCCCACTGTCTCGGCGGCGGACCCGGCCATCGGCAAGGTGGCGGAGCCGCCTAACGGGCGTGTGGGCGACCTGGTGACCTTCGTCATCACGGTGGCGAACAGGGGCGGTTCCACGGCGACCGGTGTGGTGGTCCACGACGCCGTGCCTTCCTACCTGGACGTGCTGGAGGTCCACACCACCAAGGGCACAGCCCAGGTGGACGGGAACCTGGTCACGGTGGCCATCGGCGACCTGGCGCCCAACGGCGCGGAGGAGGTGGTCATCACCATCCTCACCCGGGTCAATGAGACCGCCGTGCCGGGCATCCCCATCGTCAACGTGGCGGACCTGACCTACGATGAGGGGACGCGGCACTCGCCGCCGGCTATCGTGGAGGTCCTGGGCCCGGACGTGTGCCCGCCCGCGCCGGCCATGTTCTGGAAGGCCGATGGCGACCGGGACTACGCGCCCAACGGCATGCCCGACTTTGACCAGCGCCAGGATGACTGGTGGCATCCGCAGACCCTGCAGTGGACCTACGACGGGCCTGTGGCCGTGGCCAACTCCCTCTGGTGGTTTGACAGCAAGTTTGACCCGTCGGCTTTCTCGCCGCCTGCGGTGCGGGATGGCTACGGCCTGGTGTCCGCCTACGGCCCGTGGGATGACCACGACCCGCAGAACGTGCCGCCCTTTGTGGAAGACCTGGCCTGGCACATGGATACCGATGGACACCGCACGGCAACCCTGAGGTACGGGACGACCCTGAGCGATGTGGTCTCCGGCCTGCGCTCCTACATGGAGTGGGAGGGGGTGGCCTCCCACTACGAGATCACCACGGTGGTGCGGCCGACCTTCTCCTGGATCGCGGAGCAGGTGCTCCAGAGCCACGACGTCATCCTCCTCCTCGGCTTCTGGGAGGTGGGCGAGGCCGGGCCCAGGCGCCTGGGCGGGCACTACGTCACCGTGCCGGGTGTGGATGCCGTGCACGGCTACATCGCCTTCAGCGACCCGTACTGGGACGCGGCGGAGGCCGGGGCCCTGGGCCGCGTCGCCCCTGGCGGCCACCAGCCGTGGCACACGGACCCGGTCACCTGGACCCTGCACAACTGGGCCTACATCGTCTCCCACGACATCTACACGGTGACCTGGTCCTCGCTGCCCTACAGCCTGTGGGCGCCCGAAGGGTATCCCACGGCCTACGAAGCCATCCAGAACTTCGTGGGCCTGAACTTCCCGGCCTTCCTGGAGCCCTACCGCGGCCTCCCCACTGGCGGGCGCATCCAGGTGGGGGTGGAGGCGGCAGTGGTGGTGCGCCCGACGGCGGACGTCCCGGTGACGCCTACGCCGACCCCGCCTGTGCCGCCCACGCCGCCGGCCAACCTGTGCGGCACCCTCTTCTGGAAGGCCGGCGGCTGGCCCGACTACGCACCCCACGGCGTGCCGGACTTTGACCAGCGGCAGGACGCGTGGCGCAACCCGCGCACCGGCCAGTGGACCTTTGACGCCGCAGCCGCGGTGGCCAACTCCTTCTGGTGGTTTGACAGCAAGTTTGAGCGGGGCGGGGTGATGCCGCCGGGCGTGTCCGACTCCTACCCGCTGGTGGAGGCCTACGGAGCCTGGGACGACCACGACCCGCGCAACGTGGACGACCTCCACACCCCGCCGGGCTCCGCGGGCGAACTGGTGGAGGACCTGGCCCGGCGCATGGATACCGACGGGCAGCGCACGGGCGGCGTGTGGGCCGGCACCTGGTTCTCCGACGTGGTGCAGGCGGTGCAGGGCTACCTGTGGGACAAGGGCCTGGCGGACCAGTACCGGGTGACCTGGGAGCGGTCGCCCACGTTTGACTGGGTGGCGACGCGGGTCATCTCGTCCAACGACGTGGTGCTTCTCCTCGGGTTCTGGCAGTTGCAGGAGGGCGGTTGGGTGCGCCTGGGCGGGCACTACGTCACCGTGCCCGGCGTGGACCCGGACCACCGTCTGGTGGCCTTCAGTGACCCGTACCGGGACAACGCCGAGGCAGGCGGCCCCGGCGAGGTCTGGCCGCTGCACGGCGGGGCCTGGCACGTGGACCCGGTCACCTACACGCTGCACAACGACGCGGCTTTCGTCTCCCACGACGTCTACCAGGTGATGGACGTGCCCGGACCGGGCGGTGTCTGGGGGCCGAGGGGGTACGTGACCGACACGGCAAGCGTGGAGCGCATCCGCAACTTCTTCGGGGTGAACCCGGTGGAGGACTGGCTGCGCTATGCGGGAGGGGCCGTGGATGGCTCCATCGTGACGCAGGTGGAGTACGGCCTGGCTGTGGAGCCTCTGGAAGGGCCAGCACCTCAGCCGACTCCCACACCCACGCCGACGCCCACCGCCCCCGCTCCGTGGAGACGGCTCTTCCTGCCGCTCATCCTGAAGGCCGGTCTGTAGCCCGGGAAGGCCAGCCTGCAGAGCGCGGTCAGACGGGTTTCGGGACGATTGGACGGGCACGCACACGGTCCGCAGGGCGCGTTCTCCGATGCGCCAGAGGTGGTTGGGGCAGGCACAAGGGCCTGCCCCAAAGGTTTATCCTGCCGTCGCTTCCTGCGGTGGGCATCCTCTGGTTCCGTTCCTCCTTGTGCGGGGGGCTCTGTGGAAGCCGCATCCAGTGGTCCGCTGCGGGGAGGGTCCATCCGGGCATCCCTGGCTGGCGCTGCGGTGGTCGCCCTGGCGGCTGTGCTCTACCTCCTCACCCTGGACGATGGCCTGGAACTGCGGGAACTGGCCGGCGGGGACCTCATCACCCACCAGTACGCGCAGGTGCAGGGGCGTCCCTCCAACGCGCCGGGCTATCCCCTCTACACCATGGGCGGGTGGGTCTGGTTCCGGGTGGGGCGGTTCCTCCTGGGACGCTGGCTGAACCCCACGGCCGTGCTCTCCCTGTATTCCACCCTGTGGGCGCTGGCGGCCCTCGCCATGCTCTACGTCCTCGCCCTTGCCCTCACCCGGGGGCGGTGGCCCTGGGCGGTCCTGGCGACGGCGTTCTACGCCGTGACCTACTTCTTCTGGTACTACGCCGTCACTACGGAACAGTATGCCTCGGCCGTGTTCCACACCCTGCTCATCCTGTGGCTGGCCCACCGCTGGCAGGTGGAGCGCCGGGACAGGCTCCTGGTGGGGCTGGCCTTCGTCTGCGGGCTGGCCCTGGCGCACATGGTCACCGTCCTGCTGGTCGTGCCGGCCCTGGCCTGGTTCGTGTGGCGGGAGGAGCCGGGCCTCCTGCAGAGGGGGAAGCTTCTCGTGGGCCTGGCCGCGGTGGCCCTGCTGCCTCTGGTGAGTTACGTCTACGTCTACGCAAGGGGCGCGGCCCATCCGGAGTGGTGGGGCGAGGGGACCTGGCCGGACGCGTGGCACTGGTTCTGGGCCTTCGTGAGCACGCGCCAGGGGAGGGAGGAACTGACCTGGACCCTGGGGCCTTTCACCGGGGAGTTCCCCTGGCTCATCGTGCGGGAGATGACGTGGCCCGGGCTCCTGGCTGGCCTCGGAGGGATCGCGCTCCTGGGGCGGCGGTGGCGGGGCCTGCTCCTGGGGGCCCTGGCCGCTTCCTTCGCCTTCTGCTACGTGGATCGGTACGGCAACTGGTACCAGGTGTGGATGCCCATGTACGCGGTCCTGGCGCTCGGGATGGCAGCGCTGGCGACGAGGCTGGAGGTCTGGGGGGAGGGGAGGTGGCCCGGGATGTGGCAGGCGGCGGCGCTGCGGTGGATGCTGGCGGGCGGGTTCCTCCTCCTGGCGGCGGACCGCCTGGTCACCTCGTGGCCGGCTGCGGACCAGCGGGGCCGCCCCCAGGACGATGGCCTCTGGCCCGGCCTGGCCATTCTGGAGGACGGGCCGGCACCGGGAGCCGCTGTGCTCGGCCGGCAGGAAGAGTTTCTCTCGCTCCAGTACGTCACCCAGATCTGGGGGCGGAGGCCAGACGTCCGTGCCGTTTCGGCCGAGGACGCGAAGGCCCTTCTGGAGTCGGGGGAACGGCCCCTCTACGCCACGGCGGGGGCGCTCCCGATCGTGTTCCAGGAAGTGTCGGCCGACGTGCGGCTGGACAGCGCGGGGCTGGTGCTGGTGCGGGTGCACCGCGCCCAGCACGTTGCGGAGGATGAACCGCCCTCCACGGCACGCTTCTTGCACCAGGTGGTGGGCGGGGGCCTGGAACTCTGGGCCTATGTGGTGGAGCCCGGCTGTCGCCTGCCGGAGGCGACGCGCCGATGGCTTGGGGTTCCGCTGGATGGCCGGGAAGGAACCGCTCACTTGACCCTGTGGTGGCGTGCCCATGAAGTGCCCAGCGCGGACTACAGCGTGTCCGTGCGGGCGACCCGTGGAGGGGCGCTGCTGCGGGTGGGGGAGGGCCTTGTGCAGGTGGACCGCGCCGCACCGGTGTGGGGAGCCTATTCCACGGGGCGGTGGGGGCCTGGCGAGGTGGTGCGGGACGAGTACCTGCTGGACTGGGCTGAGGCGTGGCCCTACGACGGCCTGGCGGTGGTCCTCTACCGGCGGGAGGGGGCGGGGTTCGTCAACCTGGGAGAGGTGGTCGTGCGCCTTGGGCCGGACGACTGGAGGTGCTGGTAGGGAAAGGGCGGATCGGGGTGTTGCCCTGGCGAGGTGGTGTGTCCAAAGAGCCGTGGCGATTTGACAGATTTGCGGCTTTTCGGTACAATTGAACGTTGCGGCAAACCACATTGGCTGCGAAGGACCCAATTTGCCGGCGGGTTCCGCGGGGGAGCGGATTGGGTGTTTTGCCGCGTGTGGGGTGAGGTCTGTTTGCGTTCCACGTTGTTCCGCTTGGGCACAACGCGCAAGAGCGACAGCCCAGCGCGGGGCTGCTGGCCGTGGCTGGCCACAGCCTTTTGTTTTCCCCACCCTTGCTCCAGCCAAGATGTCTCCAACTGAGGAGGTGCGAAGTCTAGATGGCAGCGCCGATAGGGAAGAAAGTCTACGCGCGGATTCCAGACGTGCTCCCGTTGCCCAGGCTCGTGGAGGTCCAACTGGAGTCGTACCGCTGGTTCCGGGAAGAGGGGCTGCGGGAGCTCTTTGACGAGATCTCTCCGATCCAGAGTTTCAACAAGAACCTGGAACTGCACTTCCTGGACTTCTGGTTTGGCGAACCCAAGTACAGCGAGGAGGAATGTCGCGAGCGCGACATGACCTACTCCTCGCCCCTGTGGGTGAAGGTGCGCCTCATCAACCGGGAGACCGGGGAGGTCCAGGACCAGGATGTCTTCATGGGCGACTTCCCGCTCATGACGGACAACGGCACTTTCATCATCAACGGGGCCGAGCGGGTGGTTGTCAGCCAGTTGATCCGGTCTCCGGGCGTCTACTTCACCATCCAGACCGACCCGACCACCGGCCGGGACCTCTGCATGGCCAAGTTGATCCCCAACCGGGGGGCCTGGCTGGAGTTTGAGACCAGCCGCAAGGACGTCCTCTCGGTGAAGGTGGACCGGAAGCGGAAGATCCCGGTCACTGTGCTCCTGCGGGCTGTGGGCGTGGGCTCCGACGAGGAGCTCCTCGCCCTTTTTGAGCCGGTGGAGACGGTGCCAGAACACCGGTACATCCAGGAGACCATTGACAAGGACCCCACCAAGAGCCAGGAAGAGGCTCTGATGGAGTTCTACCGCAAGTTGCGGCCGGGTGACCCGCCCACGCCGGAGAACGCCAAGGCCTTCCTCCAGTCCCTCTTCTTCACCCCACGCCGCTACGACCTGGGGAAGGTGGGGCGGTACAAACTGAACCGGCGGCTCGGGCTGGAGGTCAGCCTGGACACCCGCATCCTCACCCCCGAGGACCTCATCAAGGTCGTGGAGCACATGATCCGCATCAACAACGGCGTGGAGGATGCGGATGACATTGACCACCTGGGGAACCGGCGCGTCAAGACGGTGGGGGAACTGATCCAGAACCAGATGCGCATCGGCCTCCTGCGGATGGAGCGGGTGGTGCGGGAGCGGATGAGCATCCGTGACCCCGATGAGGTGACGCCCCTGGCCCTCATCAACATCCGGCCGGTGGTGGCGGCCATCCGCGAGTTCTTCGGCGGGAGCCAGCTTTCCCAGTTCATGGACCAGACCAATCCCCTGGCCGAACTGACCCACAAGCGTCGCCTCTCGGCCCTGGGGCCTGGTGGCCTGCGCCGCGAGCGGGCCGGCTTTGACGTGCGCGACGTGCACCACTCGCACTACGGGCGCATCTGCCCCATTGAGACCCCAGAAGGGCCCAACATCGGCCTCATCGGCTCCCTGGCCACCTACGCCCGGGTGAACGAGTTCGGCTTCATTGAGACCCCGTACCGCAAGGTGGTCAAGTCGGTGCCCAACGAGGTCTCCCAGTTGGTGGGCCGCATCGTCGCCGAAACCATCACCGATCCGGACACGGGGGAGGTGCTGGTGGAGGCGGGGACCTTCCTGGACCAGGACAAGGCGGAACTCCTGGCCGCGCTGCCCCCGCGGGAGATCCGCGTGCGCCCGTCGGCCACAGGGGAGGTGGTGTACCTCTCCGCCGACGAGGAGGACAAGTTCACCATCGTCCAGGCCAACGCGCCCCTGGACAAGTACGGGACCTTCGTCAACGACCGCGTCTCGGTGCGGCGCCACCAGCAGTTCTTCATTGAAAACATCCAGCGCGCCGACTACATGGATGTCTCGCCCAAGCAGATCGTGGGCGTGTCGGCGGCCCTCATCCCCTTCCTGGAGCACGACGACGCCAACCGCGCCCTGATGGGCTCCAACATGCAGCGGCAGGCCGTCCCCCTGATCCAGCCGGAGGCCCCCATCGTGGGGACGGGCATGGAGCGTTCGGCCGCCCTGGACTCCGGCCAGGTGGTCATCTCGGAGACGGCGGGCGAGGTCGTGAGCGTCACGGGCGACCGCATCGTCGTCCGGGACGAAGAGGGGAAGGAGCACGTCTACAAACTGCGCAAGTACGGCCGCTCCAACCAGAGCACCTGCATTGACCAGCGGCCGGTGGTGCACAAGGGCCAGTATGTGGAGAAGGGCCAGGTTCTGGCAGACTCCAGTTCCACCGACATGGGCGAACTGGCCCTGGGCCAGAACGTGCTGGTGGCCTTCATGTCGTGGGAGGGGGGCAACTACGAGGATGCCATCCTCATCAGCGAGGCGCTCCCCATGTGGGACAAGTTCACCTCCATCCACATTGAGCGGCACGAGGTGGAGGCCCGGGATACCAAGTTGGGCCCGGAAGAGATCACCCGGGACGTCCCCAACGTGGGCGAGGACGCCCTGCGGGAACTGGACGAGGAGGGCATCATCCGCATCGGGGCCTACGTGGAGCCCGGGGATATCCTGGTGGGCAAGGTCACGCCCAAGGGCGAGCCGGAACTGACGCCGGAGGAGAAATTGCTGCGGGCCATCTTCGGGGAGAAGGCCCGGGATGCCAAGGACTCCAGCCTGCGGCTGCCCCACGGCGAGCGGGGCAAGGTGGTGGATGCCAAGGTCTTCACCCGCGATGACCACCGGGACATGCCCGCAGGCGTGGACCGCATGGTGCGGGTGAGCGTGGCCCAGCGGCGCAAGATCACCGAGGGGGACAAGATGGCCGGCCGCCACGGCAACAAGGGGGTCATCTCCAAGGTGGTGCCGGTGGAGGACATGCCCTTCCTGCCCGATGGCACACCGGTGGACATCATCCTCAACCCCCTGGGGGTGCCGGCCCGCATGAACATCGGCCAGATCCTGGAAACCCACCTGGGCTGGGCAGCGGACCGGCTGGGGTTCCGCGCCATTTCGC
>JBMFPD010000032.1:0-17574 GCA_049969295.1 Anaerolineae bacterium
AGGGAAGGGGGTGGGGGATGGGAGAGGCCGGTCTTCCCGCGTCCCCGACTCACCAACACAAGATGCAACCGCAACGCGGATCCCCCTCAATTTGCCCCCTGGCGCGTCCGTGGTACACTTGCCTGTGGCGTTGCCTTGCCCTCAGGAGGGAGCGTACCTTGGAACCCGACCTTCGCCGACGCCAGGTGGGGGAAGTGGCAGCCCTCTTCCTCAAGTTGGGGGCGATCTCCTTCGGTGGCCCGGCGGCCCACATCGCCCTCATGGAACAGGAGACGGTGCACAAGCGCCAGTGGTTGAGCCGCGAGCACTTCCTGGACCTGCTGGCGGCCACCAACCTGGTGCCAGGCCCCAACGCAGTGGAGATGGCCAGCCACATCGGCTTCGTCCACGCCGGCTGGGCCGGGCTCGCGGCAGGCGGCGCGTCCTTCATCCTGCCGGGCTTCCTCAGCAGCCTGGCCGTGGCCTGGTCGTACGTCCGTTTCGGGGGCCTGCCTCAGGTGGCTGCCCTCTTCTACGGCATCTACCCCGCAGTGATGGCCATCATCCTCAGCGCCACCTACCGCCTGGGCCGTGCTGCCCTCCGGGACTGGCGCGCCCTGGCCCTGGCCGGGGTCTGCCTCGTGGCCGCCCTGCTGGACGTGCACGAGGTCCTCGTGCTCCTGGGCGCGGGGGCGGTGGGCATCCTCCTCTACGCGCCTCCGTCCTGGCCGCGCGCCCTGGGCCTGGCGGTGGCGTGGGGCCTCCCGGGCCTCCCCGTGGCCCTGCGGGCAGAATTCTGGGATGAGCGCCTGGTCCGGCTGGGGCTCTTCTTCCTCAAAGTCGGCGCGCTCCTCTTCGGGAGCGGCATGGTCCTCTTCGCCTTCATCCAGCGGGACGTCGTCTCCCGCTACGGCTGGCTCACACACCAGCAACTGCTGGACGCCATTGCCGCCGGCCAGATGACGCCAGGGCCAGTCCTCTCCTCAGCCACTTTCATCGGTTACCTGGTGGCAGGGTGGCCGGGCGCGGTGGTCTCCACGTTTGCCGTGTTCCTGCCCTCGTTTCTCATCGTCGCCCTGGTGGGACCGTGGATCCCGCGCCTCCGCCGCTCGCCGGTGGCCCAGGCCTTCCTGCAGGGGGTGAACGCGGCGGTGGTGGCCCTCATCCTCTCGGTGGCTCTGGCCCTCTTCCGCTCCGCCATTGTGGACCTCTGGACGGCGCTCATCCTGGCGGCAGGGCTCGTCGCCCTCCTCCGTTACCAGGCCGAGACGTGGTGGCTGGTGCTGGGAGGGGCTGTCTGCGGGCTGGTCCGCTTCCTCCTCGTCGGAGGGTGAAGGGGGCCCAGGGTGGAGGCGGCCTTCCCTCAGTGGGTGCGCCGCCGCCACTCTTCCTTGATCTGCAGGGAGGCCAGGTCGTCCCCCGCCAGGAAATCCTTCAGGAGGCGGTTGAACTTGGCCGTCTCCTCCAGCATGGGGAAGTGGCGGCCCTGTTCAAAGAGGATGAGGCGGAAGCGGTCCGCATCCTGGCGCAGCGCCCCCGGCGTCGGGGGCAGCACGATGTCGTCCTTCGCCCCGTGGATGGCCAGCCACCGGACCGGGGGGCTCTGGCCCCGCAGGTCCAGCCCCCTGAGCGAGGCGATGCTGCGGCCGATGGCCTGGACGTCCGCCCGTTCCGCCTCGGCGCGCAGGGCCTGGTAGTCCAGCGGCCGCTGGCGGAAGACCCTGTCCAGCACCCCCGTCGGGTTGACCCTGGTGAGGCGCGGGGTGATGGCGTCTTCGGTGAAGGGGAGGCTCACCGTGGCCAGTTGCCCCACCCGCTGGGGCCAGCGCAGCCCGAACCCCAGGGCCACAAGGCCCCCCAGGGCGTGCCCCACCAGGTCGCACTTCCAGATGCCCAGTTCGTCCAGGAAGGCCTCCAGTTGCTGGACAAGGTAGCCCACCGTGTAGCGCTCGGCCACCTTGGCCGAGTCGCCAAACCCCCAGAAGTCAAAGGCATAGGTGCGGTAGTGGATGGACAGTTCCTCCATCGTCTCCATCCAGTAGCGCCAGGAGCCCAGCCACCCGTGGAGGAGGACCACGGGCCGGCCGCGCCCCAGCGTCTCGTAGTGCACCAGATGCCCGTCCAGGACGACTGCGCTCATGACGATTTGCCCCTGCCAGCCTCCTTCAGGATGGCCCGCACCCGGCCCGGCAGTTCATCGGGGGAGAAGGGCTTGAGGATGTAGTCCACCGCGCCCAGCGCCATCCCCTCCCGGATCTCCGCCTCCTGCCCGCGGGCCGAGAGGAAGACCACCGGGATGTGCGCCGTCTGCCCGTCCTGCTTCAGGTGCTTGCAGACCTCAAAGCCCGTCATCTTGGGCATGCGCACATCCAGGAGGATGAGGTCCGGCTGGAAGGACCTCGCCTTCTCCAGCCCCTCCGCGCCGCTGGACGCCGTCTCCACCTCCAGGCCAGCGAAGCGCAGGGTGAAGGCGATGAGTTCCCGGATGTCACGGTCGTCTTCCACCACCAGGATCTTGCCCATGGACCTCCTCGGCTACGTGTTGCCCTCAGGGGACTTCGCCTGGGGAAGGACCACGCGGAAGGTGGACCCCCTCCCCACCTCGCTTTCGCAGGTCAGGCTCCCTCCCTGGACCTCCACCAGCCCCCTGGCCACCGTGAGGCCCAGGCCGTTGCCCGGGCGGGCGCGCACCCGGTCGTCCTGGCCCCGGAAGAAGGCGTCAAAGACGTGGGCCCGTTCGTCCTCGGGAATGCCGATGCCCGTGTCGGCCACGGCGATCTCCACGGCTGGCCCCTCCACCCGCAGGGACTCCGGGACGTCCGGAAGGACCTGCACCCGCACCTGGACCAACCCTCCGGCGGGCGTGTAGGAGATGGCGTTCTGGACCAGGACCCGCAATACCCGGTACAGGTACCCCTGGTCTGCCCGGACGAAGGTCTCGCCCACCGGCAGGTCAGCCCGCAGCCGCACGCCCGCGGCACCGGCCTCCGGCAAGAACTCCCGCACCGTCTCCTGGACCAGCCGACAGGCGTCCACCGCCTCCAGGCGGGGGTGGATGCGGCCCGAGGCCAGGAGGGCCACGATCCGCATGTCGCGCCCCAGGGCCAGCAACTGGCGGCCGTGCCGTTCAATGGCCCGGAGGTGGTCTGCGGCCTGGGCATCCAGGCCCGTGGCGGTGGCCGCCAGCAGTTCGGCAAAGCCGTTGATGGAGGTCGCGGGTGTGGCCAGGGCATGGGCCACCCGTCCGAGGAGCCCGGTCAGTTCCCGCGTCCGTTCCTCCACCCGGGTTTCCAGTTGCCGCGTCAGGTCCAGGAGTTCCTCGTAGAGCATGGCGTTGGCCAGGGCTGCCGCGGCCTCTTCCCCCACCTGGGCCAGGAGTTCCACCTCCGCGGGGCGGTAGAACCGGCCCCGTTCCAGCCCGCCCAGCAGCCACAGCCCCACCAGGTCCCCCCGGTGCACGAGGGGCAGGCAGAGTTCCCACCCGGCCTCCAGCCAGGGGGCCAGCCGGTGCGTGGCCCCGCGCTCCTCCCACTCCTGGAGCACCAGGGGCCCTTCCCACAGGGCGGGCTGGCCCCTGACCCAGCCAGCCACACCGAGGCAAGCCGCTCCGTTGGACGGGTTCCGGGCCTGGCGGGGGAAGCACATGGCCTCGCCCGGCTCCAGTGGATCAAAGAGCAGGAGGCAGGAGGCCTGGACCCCCAGTTGCCGGGGGATGCGTTCCGTCAAGAGGGAGGCCACGTCCGCCACGCGCCCGAGGGAGCGCAGGGCAAGGCCCGCCTCACCGAGCACCTCTCGCCAGTGCCCCAGGTGCCGGAAGAGGATGCGGTCCACCCACCGCTCGGCGGACCGCCGGACAGGCTCCAGGAGGACCACGAGGGCCAGCACGCTCCCCAGGAGCAGGGCCCCCGTGGCCGAGGGCACCCCATACCCCATCTCCAGGAGCCAGGTTGTGCCCATCAGCATGAGAAGCCACCCCGAAAGGAGCACCAGCGCTACCAGACCGTAGATGACCGCGCGCCGCAGCACGTCCTCCAGGATCAGCATCCGGTGCCTGAAGGCCGCGGTCAGGGAGAGGGGCACCTGAGCGCAGGCCAGGAGGGCGATGGTGGCGTGCAGTTCCTCCGGCCCTCGAGAGAGGAGGCTCCCTACGTAGACCGCGATGCCGGCCAGGGCGAGCATGCCGCTCCAGAGCATCCATTCCACCTGGCGGCGCAGGACGGGCCTCCTGAGCCTGCGGTACCCCTGCACCAGGGTGAGGAAGGCGGCCAGCCCGCAGAGCACATCCCAGGCCAGGAGCACCCAGGCGATCGGATGGTGTCCGGAGAGGCAGAGGGCTCCTTTCAGGGGGATAGACTGGCCGTACACCAGGAGGCCTATCAGTGCCCCGAGCGCGCCTGGCGCGTAGAGCCAGGCCACCCACTCCCGCAGCCACGGCCGCTCCTCGGGGAAGGCCACGGTGAAGTGGAGCAACAGACCCCCGACCGCCCCCGACGCCGCAATGTGGGTCGCCTTCGCCGGGGCCCAGCCGCTGCCCCCGGCCCCCAGGACCAGCATCACCGCTATACACAAGAGCCAGAAGGGCCGTCCCCATCCACTTTCGGTGTGGCGGAGGGCCATCCACGTCCCCACCGCGCCGTAGAGGAGGCCAGTCCCCCAGGCCAGCCACAGGGAGACCGCCGGGAACGACCTCGTCAGGGGGACCGCCAGGGTGAGGACTTCCTCCCCCCGCTGCACGGTGCACAGGACGACCTGGTCCGGCTTCCAGCGCGAGAGGGCGCGCTGGAGGCCCATCTGGTCTGAGACGGCCTCGCCGGCCACCGAGAGCACCCGGTCCCCAGCCCGCAGCCCGGCCTGGTCGCCCGGGCTTCCAGCCTCCACCCCCAGGACCGCGAGGTCGGGGCCGTAGGCCACCGGGAGGTCCGGGCGGGCCAGCGCGTGGGCCCAGGCAGCCAGGAGCAGGAAGAGGCAGGCCGCTGCCACCCCCAGCACAAGGGTTCGCTGAGACCAGGTTTTCGCTCCCGCCAGGGCCTGCTCCACCATGCCGCCCCGCTTACTCCTCCGGCAAGGTCACGCTCCCCCGCCCCCGCAGGGGGATGGTGAAACTGAAGGTGCTCCCCTTCCCCAGTTCGCTTTCCACCCAGACGCGTCCGCCATGCATCTCCACCAGCGACTTGACGATGGCCAGGCCCAGGCCGGTCCCCTCCGTCTCCTGCACCCGGGCATCCTCGGAGCGGTAGAAGCGCTCAAAGATGCGGCCCTGTTCCTCCGGGGCGATGCCGATCCCTGTGTCTTGGACGTGCACCAGGAGCACCTCGTCGGCCAGTTCCACCCGCACGGCAATCTCCCCACCTTCGGGCGTGTAGCGTACGGCGTTGTCCATCAGGTTCAACACCACCTGCGTGATCCGGTCCCGGTCGGCCATCACCGCCGGCAGGCCCTGCGGCACGTCCACCCGGACCCGGAGGCCCTTCGCCTCCGCCCGCCCTCGGAGGCTCCCGACCACCTCCTCCACCACCTCTTGGACCTGCATGGGCTGCAGGTCCAGCCGCAGCCGGCCGGTCTCTATGCGGGAGATGTCCAGGAGGTCGTTGATGAGCCCGGTGAGGCGGTCGGCATTGCTCTTGATGACTTCCAGGAAGTGGTGCTGCTGCGGGTTCAGTTCCCCCACCGCCCCCATGAGCAGGAGGTCCGTGTACCCCTTGATGGAGGTCATGGGCGTCCGCAACTCGTGGGACACGGTGGAGACGAACTCGCTCTTGGCCCGGTCGGCCTCAATCTCCCTGGTGATGTCCCGCAGGACCGTCACCACACCCAGCAATTCGCCCCCCTGGGTGACGACGGGGGCCAGGTGTGCGCTCACCACCCGCTCCTCCGGCTCCACGGTGGTCTGGACGGTCCGCGGTTCCCGGGTCTGGAGCACGGCTTCCATTGCCCGGCGCATGGCCTTCTGCCCGGACTCCTCAAACACGGCCAGGAGGGTGCGCACGTCCTGCCCCTGCAAAGTCTCGGGCCGGCTCCCCAGGATGCGCGCCGCTGCTGCGTTCACCAGGAGGACCTTCCCCTCCGGGTCGTGGAAGACCACGCCGTCGCCGATGGACTCCAGGATGGCCTGGCTCTTGGTGTACTCCTCCTGCTGGGCCCGCAATATGGCTCCCAGCCGCTCTGCCTGGTCGCTGATGAGGCGGTAGAGTTCCGCGTTGCCGATGGCCTGGGCCACTTGCGCCGCGGCCGTCCCCACCAGCCGCAGGTGGTCCTCGTGGAAGTAGCCCACCTCCGGGTGGTAGAGGACGATGACGCCCAGCATGTCCTCCCCCGTCATGAGGGGCGCGGCCAGCGCCGCCTGGGGGGTGACCTTGCGGCCGGGCTTCACATCCCACCGGGGGTCCTGGCTGATATCGGGCACGATGACCGCCTTCCCGGTCTCCAGGACCCAGCCGGCCAGCCCCACCCCCTTGCGGAAGCGGGTCATCTTGCCCTTGCGGGGCAGGGGCTCGTCGCTGCCCACAGCGGCCCGGTGCACGAGGAACCCGGTGGCCTGGTCCAGGAGCATGATGGACCCCCGCGCCCCCTTGACCGCTTCCGTCACCAGTTCCAGGGCCCGCTGGAGCACGCGGTCCAGGTCCAGGGTGGCGCCCAGTTCCCGGGTAATGCGGTAGAGGACCTCCACGCGGTCCCGCTCGGCGGTCAGTTCTGCCAGGGCCTGGTGGAGTTCCGCCGTCCGCTCCTCCACCCGGCGCTCCAGTTCCTGGGAGAACTGGGCCAGTTCCTGGTACAGGCGAGCGTTCTCAATGGCGATGGCAGCCTGGTTGGCGATGTTGGAAAGGAGCCACTGCTCGTGGGCCGAGAAGGCGTTGGGCTCGTGGCTCTGGAGGCCCAGGAGGCCGATCACCCGGTCCTTGGAGACGATGGGCACGCCCAGCCAGGACGGCGCGCCCCCGGCCGTCTCCCCCGAGACCAGCACCGGGCGGCCTTCCCGCACCACCTGGCTGCTCAGGCTCTCCCCCAGGCCCAACTTCTGGGTGAAGGGTTCCAGCCGCTCCCCACTGTCAAAGGCCAGTTCAAAGCGGAGCGCGTCGGCCTCTTCGTCGTACAGGCCGATGAAGAAGTTGGAGGTGTCCATGATCTGGGACGTTTGCTCGTAGATGGCCCAGAGGACCTGGTCCAGGTCCAGGGTGGAGGCCACGGCCACGCCGATGTTGTAGAGGATGGCCATCTCCTCAGCCCGCTGCTGGGCCTCCTGGAACAGGCGCACGTTGTCAATGGCCACGGCCAACTGTGCGGCCACGGCGGAGAGGAGCTGCACGTCCCGCTCGCCGAAGGCTGCTGGCCGGTCGCTCTCGGCGTCCAGCACACCGATGAGGCGGTCGCCGATCATCATGGGCACCGCCAGTTCCGAACGGCAGCCGGGGACCCCCTCAATGTACCGCGGGTCCTCCCGCACGTCCGGCACGTTGAGGGGCTGTCGGTGGGCCGCCACCCAGCCGGTGATGCCGTCCTGGCCGATGCGCAGGCGCAGCCTCTGCACCACGTCGTCCCGGTACCCTTTGGCCGCCCGGACGTACAGTTCTTCGGTGGCCGGGTCCGCCAGGAGGACGGCGCAGTTGGTGTACCCGGCCGAACGGCGCAGGGTCTCCAGCACCTCCTCCAGCAGTTGGTCCAAGTCCATGGTGCGGATGAGGCCGCGGCCCACCTCGTAGAGGGCGGTCATCTCCTTGACGCGGCGCATGGTGTCCTGGTAGAGGCGGGCGTTCTCCAGGGCGATGGCCAACTGGTCGGCCACGATCTCCATGGCCGCCTGGTCCTGGGCGTCAAAGGCATCGGGGGTCTCCCCTTCCACCTCCAGGACGCCCACCACCTCGCCCCCGATGCGGATGGGCACGGAGACGGAGGAGGGCGAGGCCCACTCCCCCACCCGTTTGGTGCGGGGGTCTTCCAGGGCGCGGTTGCTCAGGATGGTCCGCCCGGTGCTGGCGGCATGGCCGATGAGCCCCTCCCCCAGTTTCCAGCGGTACCCTGGCGGGATGATGGGCCAGAAGGCGGCGTTGGCGGCCACGATCTCCATGTACTCCGGGTCCGCCTCGTCCCGCAGGAGGATGGCCACGCGGAAGTAGCCCAGTTCCTGGGCGATGGCGTTGGCGGCGAACTCCAGGAGTTCCCGCGGCTCCAGGATGGAAGCCGCCCGCCGCCCGATCTCATTGATGGTGAGGAGTTGGGTGGCCCGGCGCTGCTGCATCTGGTAGAGGCGGGCGTTCTCCATGGCCACGGCGATCTGCGACCCGAGGGCCGTGAGGACCCGCACATCGGCCTCCCCCAGGACGCCGGGCCGCGTCTCCTCCACGTTGAGCACGGCCAGGACCTCTGCCTCCCGGCGCACTGGCACGGCGATGGCCGAGACAACCTCCGGCGCGGCCCCCAGGTAGTCCGGCTCCTGGCGCACGTCCGGCACGAAGACCGCCTCGCCCGTGCGCACTACCCGCCCCATGATCCCCTCGCTCACTGGCAGGCGCAGGAGGACGGTCTTGTAGCCCACCTGGTCCTGGAGGACGAGGAAATCCCCCTGCACCAGGTAGATGGAGACCAGGGGATACCCCAGGCGCTCGGCCAGGCCGTGGACCACGGCGGAGAAGATCTTCTCCACATGGAGCAGCGAGCCAACCGCCTGACCGATCTCGTTGATGAGGGCCATCTCGTCGGCGCGCCGGCGGGTTTGCTCGTAGAGGCGGGCCGTGCGGAGGGCCGTGGCCACCTGGTCGGCCAGGGTAGCGAGGAGGATCTGGTCGGTGTGGCCGAAACGGCGCGGGGTCTCGTCGGCCACGAGGAGCACGCCCTGCGCCGACGAGCCCTCCTCACCAGGCAGGGGCACGGCCACCAGGGAGCGGTAGGGGGAAAGGGCCATCACCTCACTGATGAGGAAGCGGCTGTCCTCCCCCAGGTCCTCCACCAGGAGGGGCCGCCCTTCCCGCCAGGGCTGCTCCACCAGCCGGAAGACGCCTGCCCCATCGCCCAGGACCGGAGAGCCCTCACCGGCCCAGGTCCTGAGCCTCGGGGGTGCACCCCCCTCAGCCATGAAGAGGCCACAGAAGGGGGCTTCCATCAGGTGGACCCCCGCTTCCACCGCCGCCCGCATCACCTCTTCGGTGGCCAGTTGGCCGCTCAGCAGCCGCCCGACCTCGTTCAGGCGGGCCAGGTTCTCGCTGCGTCGCTGCAGGTCAGCGTAGAGGCTGGCGTTCTCCATCGCCGCGGCAGCCTGGTTGGCCAGCAACTGGCACAGGCGGATCTCGTCCTCGCGGAAGGCCCGGGGCTTATCCGTAGCGTCCAGGTCAATGGCCCCCACAACCTCGCCCCGCACCACGAGGGGCACCACCAGCATGGACTGGATGCGCCGCAGGTCCACCACATCCCGTATGGGCCGGGTCAGGGGGTCGTTCCTGGGGTCGGTCACCGCCACGGGGCGGCGTTCTTCTATCAGGCGTGCGATCAGGGGGTTGCCGTCCAGGGGGATGCGCACCCGGCTCGCGGTGTCGTCCGGGTGGGCCTGGTACTCGGCAGCCACGTACCCGAAACGACGGGTGCGGTCGAAGAGGATGAAACTGCTCTGGGTGACCCCCAGGGAGCGGGCCATCTCATCCACCACGGCCTTGAGGACCCGCTCCAGTTCCAGGCTGGCCCCCACAGCCTGCCCGATCTTCAGGAGGGCCTCGGCTTCCTCTGCCCGCTGCTGCTCCTTTCGGTAGTAGAGGGCGTTGCGCCAGGCTGTGGCCGCCTGGTTGGCCATGGTCTGGCAGAGGTGGATCTCCTGCTGGGTGAAGGGCCGGTCCTCGCCTTCGCTCCAGAGTTCCACGAAGCCGATGGGCCCCTCTGGCGTGGCGAGGGGCAGGCGCAGGCAGGTCCGTGCCCCCAGCAGGGCCAGGGCCTGGCGCTCCCCTTCCTCCAGCGAGGGGTCGTCGGCCTGCAGCATGAGGGGCTGGCCCTTGCGCAGGGCAGCCGCCGTGCGCGGCATGGAGGCGATGGCCCGGCGCACCGTCCCTCCCGCCGGGCCGTGGGGTTGGCCCACCACCACCTGGGCAATCCCCTTCTCCTCCTCCCAGGACCAGATGAGCACCCGCGCGTGGGGGAGGGCCCACTGGACCTGGCGTGCCAGGACCTGGAGGACCTCGTCCGGGTTCAGAGAGGAGGAGACGGCCGCGCTGGTCTCAAACAGGAGCGTCTGCTCCCGGAGCCGTCGCCGGGCTTCCTGGAGGAGGAGGGCGTTCTCAATGGCCAGGGCAGCCTGGGCAGCGAAGATCTCCAGGGCCTCCACCACCTGGCGGCTGGGGCGCAGGCGGTCCTGGGGGTCATCCACGGAGATGAGGCCCACCAGTTGGCCGGTGGCCCCCCGCAGAGGGACGAGGAGCATGTCCTCCGGGTGCCACTGCCCCTCCTGAACCTCCGTCTCCGGCCGCATGGGGGTGTAGGTGTGCAGCGCTTCCAGGCCGGCGATGGGCCGCTCGTGGGGCAGGAAGTAGGAGTTGCTGATCCGGAACTCCTCCTGGAAGAGGCGCTCCAACCGTTCCACGGGTTGGAGGTGCCGCTTCATTTCCTCAAATTCGCGCAGCGGCAGGCCGGCCGAAGCCACACGCCGCAGCATGGGAGGTGTGCCCTCCACCACGCTGATGAGCACCACGTTGAACCCCACCGCCTCCTGGATGGCGTAGGCCACGTCCTCCAGGATTTCCTCCAGGGGGCGGTCGGAGCGGGCTCCCTGGCTCACCGAGAGGAGCAGGCTCATCTGCTGGGCCCGCCGGCTCAGGGCCTCCCGCTGGCGGACCTGTTCTTCAAACCGCAGGGCGTTGGCGATGGCCAGCGAGGCCTGGGTGGCCAGGGCCTCCCCGAACTCCACTTCCGCCTCACGGTAAGGCTCCGCCCGGTCCCGTGCCGCCACGAGCAGGCCGGCTATCTCGCCTTCGTGGAAGAGGGGCAGGAGGAGCGCACCGCCTCCGGGCACGCCGCAGGCCTCCCGCACCTGGTCCCTCCCCTCCAGGGCGGAAGGCCGGGCTTTCTTCAGCGCCTCCCGCAGGGGCCCCGCGGCACGGCCGGCCCGCAGGGCCAGCTCCAACGCTCCCCGTTCCTCCTCGCTGTAGCCCACGGCATCGCGCAGGTCCAGCCGCCCCCCTTCCCGGTCCAGGAAGGCCACAAAGGCCCTGTCGCTGCGGGTGTTGGGCAGGAGTTCCTCCAGGACGAGGTGCATGATGCGCCCCAGGTCCAGGGTGGCATTCAGTTCGCGGCTCACCCGCTGGAGAGCGGTCAGTTGGTCCAGGCGGGCCTGGAGCAGCCGATCGGTCTGCCCATAGAGGCGGGCGTTCTCGGCGGCGATGGCGGCCTGCCCGGCGATGGCCTCGGCCAACGTCAGGTCTTCGGGGTGCAGGGAGGGGCCCGCGTTCCACCAGACCGCGAACAGCCCGCCGATGGTGCGGTCCTGCACCCGCATGGGCACGAAGAGGACCGACTGGGCCGGGAACCTTCGCAGGAGGTCCGCCCCCACGAGCCCATCGTGGGGGGCGTCCTGGGCATAGGTGGCGTGCCCTGTGCGCCAGGCCTGCTCCACCAGGGGGAAGGCCCGCAGAGGGATCTGGTAGGAGCGGTACTCCTCCAGCCGCTCCGGGGGCACGTGGTAGCCGGCCACCGGCCGCAGGGTTTCCCGCACCTCGTCCAGGAGGTAGGCCCCGGTCATGTCCGCGCCCAGGGCGAGGGCCATCTCCCGGGCCAGCCGTCGGAGGACCTCCGCCACGTCCAGGGTGGAGGCCACGGAGGTGCTCACCCGCAGGAGGAGCTGGGCCTGGGCGAAGCGCTCCTGGGCCTCGCGGTAGAGGCGGGCGTTCTCCAGGGCGGCTGCCATCTGGCCGGCCACCGCCTCCACCACGCCAGAGACCTCCGGAGGGCAGCGGCGCGGGGCTTTCCACGCCACCACGAGCCAGCCAAGGGTGCGGACCTGGCTCCGCAGGGGCGCAGCCACCAGGCTCCTCGCCTCCGGGAAGAGGAGGGCCGGCCAGGCTGGCTGGGCCCCCAACGTCACCTCGTCCCAGGCCAGGGAGGGCCCACCCTGGGCGAACTCCTTCCACGCTTCCGGCGACACCCGGCCGAGGCGCCCCGCAAGGGCGCGCTCCGGCTCGCCAGCCACGGCTGCCACGGAAGCCCCTTCCCCGTCAGCACCCCCCAGCAGGACCGCCGCCTGGTTCGCCCTCAGGAGGTCCCGCAGGAGTTCGCAGGCCTCTGGCAGGCTCCCTTCCGGTTCCAGGCCCGACGCCAGGACCTGGCCGATCTGCAACAGGGCCTCGGCCTGGCGGGCCCGCTCGGCCTCCAGCAGGTGCAAGCAGGCGTTCTCCAGGACCACTGCCACGTGGCCCAGGGCCATCTCCAGAGCCGTGACCTCGTCCGGGGTCAGGGGGCCGCCTTCCACCACAGGGCCGAGGCCGTAGAGCCCCACCAGCCCGGACCGGGCGTGGAGGGGGAAGACCAGGTCCACACCCTGCTGGCGCAGGACCTCCAGGAGACGGCTCGCGCTCCTGACCCCCCGCTCCAGATCGCCGCGGGGGATGGCGTGGACCCGCGCCTCCAGGGAAGCCACCGCGGGGTCGGCCAGGGAGACCGGGGGCACGCTCCTTCGCTCCGAGGCCACGGGCACCAGCAGCCCCTGGGCGGGGTCTGCCTGGAAGAGGAGGCCCCCGGACGACCCCAGCCGCCGGGGGACCTCAAAAGTCAGGAAGTCGGCCACATCGGTGGGGGTGAGGCGCGCGGCAAGTTCGCCCCCCAGCGAGCGGAGCCTCTCCGCCCGCTCCGGAGCGCCTCTGGGGAGGAGCCACTTGAGGGCACCCTTCGTCGTCATGGCCCTGCCCCTGTCCCTGCCTCAGGTCCCCCTCACCTTGCGCCGGACCTCCGCAGCAACCTCGGTGATCTCGCGGATGTCGGCGAACTCCTGGGCGTCCCAGTCCACCTGCCCCACAGCCAGCGACATGAGGGGGACGTGCACCTCGCCTTCCGGGCGCTCCAGGACCATGTACCCCTGCTCCCGGTCCCGGAAGGAGTAGAAGGTCGCCACATGTTCGGCGAACTGCCGCTCCATGCGGTCGGCCATCTCCCGGGCTTTCTCGCCCCAGGTGATGACCAGGAAGTCGTCGGCCCCCACGTGCCCCACGAAGTCGTCCAACGTTCCCAGGTCGTTCACGGCCTCGCCCAGGACCATGGCCACGAAGCGCAGCACGTCGTCCGCGGCCACGAACCCGTAGGCCTCGGTGAAGGACTCAAACTGGTTCACCCCGATGTAGAGGAGGTGCCACCCTTTCTCCCGCAGGAGGCGTTTCAGTTGCTCCTCAATCAGTTTGGCGCTGGGGAGGCCGGTCACGGGGTTGGTCTGGCTCTCGTAGGTGGCCCGGCGGAGGACGTTCTGCACCCGCAGGCGCAGTTCCTCAATGTCAAAGGGCTTGGTGATGTAGTCATCCGCCCCCAACTGGAGCCCGGCGATCTTGTCGCTCCGCTCGTCCTTCTGGGTCAGGAAGAGGATGGGGATGTGGCTAGTGCGCAGGGTGCTCCGCAGAGAGCGGCACACCTCGTAGCCGTCAATGTCCGGCAGGCGGATGTCCAGGATGATCAGGTTCGGCGGCGTCCGCCGGCAGAACTCCAGGGCATCCAGGCCACGCCCGACGACGTGGGTTTCGTACCCCTGGGAGTCAAAGTAGATCTGGAGCATGGTGGCGATGTCGGTGTCGTCTTCCACGACGAGAATGCGGCTCTTGGGCATCTTGCATCCTCCTGGCCGGGCCTGCGGACCCTGGACACTTCCCTCCAGGGTGGGCTCACGCGCGCCTGGGGTACAGGCGCCGGAACCCCTTCCCCGTGTACCTCACCTGATCCCCATCCTCAAAGGCCACGTTCTTGTCGATCACCCCGCGCGCTTCGGTGCGGGTGAGGACCGTATCCGACTCAATGATCCGCCCCGGGTAGATGACGAAGCCGGACCCGATGCGGCAGTGGTGGCCCACACAGCCGCCGATGACCGGGATGCCGGTCTCCTCCAGGCGGCCGTTGTGCAGGGTGCGGATGGGCTGGGAGAAGAGGTTGAAGTCGGTGAAGGTGGTGCCCGCGCCCACGAAGGAATCCCGCCCCACCACGCACATCTGCAGGCAGGCGTTCTGGGCCACCAGGGAGTTTTCCATGAGGACGCTCATGAACAGGGCCGCCCGGAAGGGGAGGTAGCAGCCATCGCTCACCACGCTCAGCATGACCTGGCAGCCCTGCATGATGTTCACGTTGTCGCCGATGAGGCTGTTGGTGATGACCGCCCCTGGCCCGATGGTGCAGTTGTCGCCGATGATGGTCGGCCCCTGGATGATGGCCGTGGGGTCAATGTGGGTGTTGCAGCCCACATGCACCAGCGCGGAGCAGGAGAGGAACTGCTTCCGCTCCAGGAGCGCCCGGAAGAGGATGCGCAGTTTGGTCCCCAGCCGGTTGGCCTGGGCCTCAAACCGCGCTCCCTCGGCCAGGATGCCGAAGGGGGAGTTGGCCAGGTAGACGTGCACCCAGTTCTCAATGGAGAGGAAAGCCTTCAAGGGGACCCAGTAGACCAGGTCCCCTTTGTCGTCGGCCATGTAGGGCGGAACGTGGTAGAAGCCGATCTCCCGGGCCTCGGTATCTATCACCAGGGGGCGGACCAACTCCTCCACCCCGTGGGGGAAGTACCACATCCCGGCCAGGTAGTAGTCACCATCCCTGTAGATGCCGCTCTGGAGGGGCAGGGCGTGGGTCACGATGGCCTTGTCGGTGGGCGAGAAGGCGACCTGGCAGGCCTTGCCCAGGGCCCGGGCCCGCTGGATGAACTCGGCGATGAAGGGGGCGTCAAAGAAGAGGTTGTCGCGGTAGACCAGGGTCTCCTGCCGGTCGCGGGGGATCTCGTGGAAGGCGTTGACTTCCAGTTCCTGCTCGCAGTAGGGGGCCAGAAGGTCGCGCTGGAGCAGCCAGAGCGGCTTGTTGAGGATCCTCAGGTCCCGCGCCGGCTCGTTGAAGGGAGGTATCGGTTTCCTTTCCCGGATGATCACCTTGCGCATGGGACCTCGCCCCCGGCCAGGGAGTCAGGTTCCCGGCATCCCGTTCTTCAGGGGCAGGCCCTGGGCCTGCCCTACCTCACCCCTACCCCCTGTGGGGGATAGGGTGAGGTCTCCCTCAGTCCAGCGGCCGCTTGGCGATGCGGAAGCGGCAGGCGTCGTCCCCGGTGGCGATGCAGGTGAACTCCTCCACTCGGAAGTTCTTGCCGCCGCTCAGCCAGTGCAGCCCTTCGGTGAGGATGCCTGTAGCAGCGTGGCAGCACGGCTCGTGGGTATGACGGCCCCAGCACACGGGGCACCGTTCGTTGATCCAGATCAGGGAGTCCGCTTCCTCCTCCAGACGGACGATCTGGTCGCTGTAGCGGTTGAAGACCTCAGCGAAGACGTTGGCCCCGATGCGGATCTTCATGCCCAGGGGCACCAGGCGCAGCGCCAGGTCGGCGATCCCCAGGACCGGGTCAAACTCCGCCAGGCCGTACTTGAAAGTGGCCTTGCCCGCCCGGGTGGCCAGGGCTTTGCCGCCGCGGGGGCCGTACATCTCGTCCAGGGCCTTCTGGATGCCGGCGAAGGCCTCAAAAGGGAACCCCAGGTCAAAGTTGCTGGGGGGGTAGTTGTTCACGTACTGCGGCCACCCAGCCAGGTTCAGCACGGCATGGACGCCGTTCTTGCCCAGCACCTCCTCCAGGCCCATGAGGTAGGCCCGCGCGATGCGGTTGGAGTAGTAGTACCGCGGCGGTGCTGCGGGCACCTCCGTCGCCGGTTCGGTGGCGATGTCACGAGTCTCTTCCGTCATGCCTCTTCTCAAACCCTTTCCCCTGGCAGGTGGCCTCACTCCTCCTCGGCCTGCTCCAGGATGGTGTAGAGGAGTTCCAGGAGGACCTTCTTCACCGACTCCCGATGGGTGGCCACGCAGGGCAGGACCTTCACGTTGCGGTCCACCCGCAGGGCGATGCGCAGGTCCTCGGGCGACCAAGCGTCCTCCAGGTCCTGCTTGTTGGCCGCGACGACGTAGGGCACCTTGGCGTAGTTGCGGAAGACGTCCAGGATGTTCCGCGCCTCCCGGAAGGTCTCCGGGCGGACGCTATCCACCAGGACCACGAAGCCCAGCATCCCTTCGGAGAGGATCTCCCACATGAAGTCAAAGCGCCTCTGGCCTGGCGTGCCGAAGAGGTAGAGGACGAGGTCCTTGTCCACGGTGATGCGGCCGAAGTCCATGGCCACGGTGGTCTCTTCTTTGATGGCCCGCGTGGCGTCCGTGATCTTCCGCTCGGTGGAGACGACGTCAATCTCGCTGATGGAGCGGATGAACTCCGTCTTGCCAGCGTTGAAGGGGCCTGTGATGATCACCTTGACCGATTGCATAGGTCTCCTTGCTCCTGGGGAGGTCCCCCCACCTTCTCAAGCGCTGGCCGCCTGCGCCCCCTTGCTCACAGCCGCAAGATCCGGTCAATGATCCGCCGCACCAGGCTGCGGGTGGGGCGTGCGGGCGGGGGCATGGGGGGGAGCGGTGGCTCCTCCCGGCCCACAGCCACCACCTGCGGGGGCATGGGACGCGGCCCCTGCCCCTCCCGCTGCACGGGGACCAGTTCCACCAGGCCGGCGTGGAGCAGCCCGTACACGATCCTGCGGATCTGGAAGTCGTCCATGCCGCAGGTCCGGGCGATCTGCCGCAGAGAATTGCGCGGGTTGATGTAGGAGATGACCCGCCACTCGTCCACCGTCAGGTGGATGCGGCGGAGTTGGGCGCGGGGCTGCTGGGTGAACTGGAGGGCCAGGTTGTCCAGGTCGGGCAGTTCGTCCCGTAGGCGCTCCAGTTCCTCCATGCGGCGGCTCCCCTCCAGGATGATGTTCTCCAGGTCCATGCGCACGGTGATGGCGTCCTCTGGCGGCTGCAGGTTGGGGTCAAAGCGGAACTCCCCCTCCGTCCAGGTGAAGAGCTGGTACACCACGCTGAGCATGTGCTCCCGCACGGCCTGGAGGATCTCCTCCTGAGAGGTGTAGCCGCTGCTCATGAGGAGAAGGCCCAGTTCCTTATCCGTTTTCACCTGGGCCCTGGAGAGGACTGCCCGGCACTGTTCGGGGGTGATCTTGCCGGCCTTGAGGAGGATGTCGGCCAGGTGGCCGTTGCCGCCGCCCATGGAGGCATGGATCAGTTTCCCCTCGCGGAAGTACATGCGGGCCGAGGTTCCGTCGCGGGTCACCGTCAGAGCGCCGGTCTTGCGCGCCAGGTTGATCAGGTTGAACAACTGGGTGGCCGTGAAGTCCCTCAGGTTGCCCTTCAACGCCATGGCCTCTCTGTCCTTTTCACCTGCCCCTTCTCAAAGCGCCTGGGCGCGCTGAAACGTGCCTGGCCAGGCCCTCCTGGCCAGCAAAACATAATGAATGGTACACAGCGCATTATACCGGTAGTGTCCCTTCCCGTCAACTGGAAAAAAGTCCTGTTCGCGGTTGCATCTTGTGTTGGTGAGTCGGGGACGCGGGAAGACCGACCTCTCCCATCCCCCCACCCCCTTCCCTCCCC
>JBMFPD010000033.1:0-13651 GCA_049969295.1 Anaerolineae bacterium
GAGCCCGGAGGTGCAGGCGGGCCTCCACGAAGCCCGCCGTCAGCAGGAACTCCTGGCCCGCAACCGGGAACTGGCCCGCCACTCCCTCGGACGTGCCGAGGAAGCCCTGCGGGCCGGCCGCTTCGCCGAGGCCCAGGGGTACCTGCAGGACCTGGTGGCCCTGGCCGGCATCCCGCCGGAACTGGAACTCCAGGCGCGCATCTTCCAGGTGGACGCTGCGCTGGGGGCCGGCCGCACAGAAGAGGCCCGGAAGCACCTGGAGGGCCTGGCCGGGTGGCTGGCCGAGCGAGGGTGGCAGAGGGAACGGGAACTGACCCGCCTGCGCCAGGCCCTGGCCGAGGCCGAGGCGCGCCAGCAGGAATCCGCCCGGGAGGCGGAGGAGCACCTGCGACGGGGACGCCAGGCCCTGGCCGAGGGGAGGCTCGGGGATGCGGAGGAGGCTGCCGCCCGCGCCCTGGCCCTGCGGCCCCAGGATGCGAGAGCCATCGCCTTCCTGAGGGAGGTCCAGCGGCTGGGAGAGGCCCGGGCGCGCGCCCAGCACCTCCTGGCCTCCGCCCGCGCCCTCTTCGCCCTTGGCGAACTGGCCCAGGCCCAGAAGGCCGCCCAGCGGGCCGTGGAACTGGCCCCGGCCGACCAGGAGGCCCAGGCCTTCCTGCGGGAGGTGCGCGTCCGGCGCGGCCTGGCGGAGGCCGCGGAAGCCCTGGCCCAGCGCCGCTTTGACGAGGCCCAGGAGGTCCTGGAGGAGGTCCTGCGCCTGGACCCGGCCAACTCCAAGGGCCAGCACCTCCTGGACCGGGTGTCCAGGGAGCGGGAGGCGTACCGCCAGTTGCGGAAGGTGCTGGGCAAGGGGAGCACCTCGCTCCACCTGCGGGACTTCCGCCAGGCTGTGGAATGCTTCGCCCAGGCCCTTCAGTTGGACCCTGACAATACGGAGGCCCAGGCGCGCTACGAGCAGGCCCTCCAGGGGCTGCGGGAGGTGGTGGAGACCCACCGACACCTGGCCCAGCAGGCCTTCGCCCATCGGGACTACGACGCCGCGGATGCCTACCTGCGGGTGGCCGAGGACCTGGCCCCAGCCGACCCTGCCCTGGTTACCCTGCGGGCAGACCTGGACCGCGCCAGGGCCCGCGCCAAGGCCATCCAGGAGCGGGCCAACCAGGGCAGCCGCGCCCTCCTGGCCGGCGACTACGAACACGCCGCGGAACTCCTGGAGTGGGCCGCTGCTGAACTCCCAGAGGGCGACCCCGAACGGTCCCGCCTCGCAGAGAGCGCGGTTCTGGCCCGGGAGATGCTCTCCCTGCGCATCCAGGCGGCCAACGCCCTGGAGTCCCGCATGTACGACCAGGCCATCAGCCTCCTGGAGCGCATCCTGGGCCAGTTCCCGCGGGACGAGGAGAGCAGAGCCCTCCTCCAGAAGTGCCTCAACCAGCGAGAAGAGGCCTCCCGCATGATCCAGCAACTCCTGAAGCAGGTGCGCCAGTCGGAGCAAGGGGGCCAGTACGACCGGGCTCTGGACCTGTGCATCACGGCCGAGAACGTCTACCCCTGGCAGAGGGAGGTCACGGCGACCCGGCAGCGCATCCACAAGTTGCAGACCCTTCTGGAGTGGATGCAGCGGGCGCTCCAGTTGGGCAACCAGGAGGAAGCCTGGGCCCTGGCCCGGGAAGGGTACGCCCTGAACCCCTATGACACCCGCTTCCAACAGGTGGTGCGGGAAGGGGAGTACGCCACCCGGGTGGCCGAGGCCCGGGAGGCCTTGGAACGGGGGCGTGCGGGGGAGGCCGTGGCCCTCCTCTCCAACCTGATGGAAGAGGGGCTGCGCCTGAAAGGGCCGGACCAGGGCCTCTGGGACCTGGCCAACGCCATTGCCTCGGCTGAGGAGGCCCTGCTCCAGGGGGACTACGCCGAGGCCGAAGACGCCCTCCGGCCGGTGGCCCGCAAGCACTCGGTCGCCCGCCGCCTGTGGCAGCGCATCCGCCGCGCCCACCGCCTGAGCCAGCAGGGCCACCAGGCCCTGGACCAGGCCGGGGACCTGGACGAGGCCGAGCGCTGCTTCCGGCTGATCCTGGCCGACGGCATAGACGATGAGGACGCCCGCGAGGGGCTCCGCCGGGTCCTCTCCAGTCGGGTGGAGAAACTCCGCACCGATTCCGAGGCCGCGTTGGACCGGGGCGACAGCACCACCGCCTTGCTCCTGGCCCAGCGGGCCCTGCGGGACGCGCCCGACGATTCCAGGCTCCGGGCCTGGGTGGAGACCTGCGAGCGCATCCACGCCCTCCTCACGGCGGCTTCCAAGGCCTACGCTGCGGGCGACCGTACCAGTGCCCTCGGCCACTGGGCCCAGGCCCTGGAACTGTACCCCAGCCCGGCCATCACCGCCCTCGTGGAACAGGTGGAGGCGGAGCAGGCCGGCCTGGTGAACCGGCTGCTGGGCCTCCTGGCTGGCCGGCGCAGGGGCAAGGAGCGAGCAGGCGAGGGTGGATAGGGAACGCCAGGTCGCCGCCTACCTCCGCATCGCCGATGCTGCGCTCCGCGCTGGCAGGCCCCACGAGGCCGAGCAGTGGTACCGCAAGGCCCTGGCCTTGGACCCCGCCAACGCCTTGGCCCTCAGGGGGCTGGCCGCTGCCCGGTGGCAGCGCGGGATGCGCCGCTGGTTCCTCCCCGCAGCGGGCTTCGTGCTGGCCCTCCTGCTCCTGGCGGGGGCCTCCGCCCTCGGGTTCCACCTCCTCCAGGGGCGTGGTGCACCTTCTTTGACTCCGACCGCCATTCCTTCCCTGGAGGCCCCCCTCCCGGCCTTCAGCGAAGCCTCCGCCCTGCCCCCCTGGCCTTCTGCCCCGGAAGAGGCCCTCGCCCTGGCCACCCACGAACTGTTCCAGGGCCTCCTGGCGGAGGACTTCGCCCGGCTGGATGTGGCGGCGCGGTCGCTGCTCCAGGTCCAGCGGTCCTGGGGGGATGAGGAAGCAGGGGAGGAGCCGATGGTCGCCGCGGCCCGGCTCACCGCGGCGCTGGAGGCGTGCGCCTCGCGCCAGTGGAGCGCGGCGGCGGAGCACCTGGCCGCCGTCCCCGACCTGCCGCCCGAGGCGCGAGCGTCCCTGGCTGCGGGCCACTTCCTGGTCCTCCTCCGGGCCGGCGAGGCAGACCTGGCCCGCTACGTGAACTCTCTCTTCCTCCGGCCTGAGCACCTTCGCTCCGCGGCCGGCCACTACCAGATGGCCCGCGCGCTCCTCCCAGACCTGCCCCAGGAGGGCGACTGGGCAGTCCGGCTGGAGCACGCCCCCTTACGCTTCTTTGAGGATTTCGGGGAGCCCGCGGCCATGGCCCAAACCTGGAACGGCTGGCACGAGGGCGCGGGAGAGGTGGAGCCCAGCGGGGTCCTCCACTGGGGCCGCGAGGCGGGGAAGCCGCTCCTCTCCCGGGCCGGGGAGGGCTGGCGGGACTACGCGCTGATCGCGCGCCTGCAGCCAGAGGGGGTGGGGAAGGTGGGGTTGGCGGTCCGTTGCCTGGATGCCGAACACTGTTGCGCCGCCTGGCTGCCCGCGGGCCAGGAAGGGGAGCACAGCCCGTCCTCCTGGGGGCTGGAATGCCGCACGGGAGAAAGGGTGAAGGTCCTCCAGCCCGCGGCAGGGGGCGAGGGGACCGGGAGGTGCCTTGTCCCCGGGGCGTGGCACGTGGTGGCGGTGACTGTGGCGGGGGACCAGGCAGCCCTGACGTGCGACGGCGTCTCCCTGGGCCTGGTGGGCCCTCTGGAAGGCCCGCTGGCCGGGGGCGTCGGGCTCATCACCGAGGGAACCGGAATCCTTCTGGACTACGTGGCGGTCACCGACCCGCCTGCGCTCCCCCGGTAGTGGACATTGTTGCGGCACGCCCGTGCCGCCCGGTAGGGGCGCACGGCCGTGCGCCTCCCGACCCCACCCCCTGGGCCTCCTCTCCGCACGCAGGGAGGAGCGGCGTAGGGCACGCCTCCTGGCGTGCCCTGGTCTACCACCCCAAGGAGCGTAGTAGTAGGGCACGCCTCCTGGCGTGCCCTACGGTCTGTCGCGCCAGAAGGCCGTCAGAGTTCTATAAGATAAGAATGGGTCAGCCCTGGCATAGTACCATTGTACCATTGCTGTGGGCCAGGCCATCCTGTACAATAGTTCTGTGGAGGGATGCCGGGCAAGCGGATCCGCTGATGCCTGAGACAAGTATGCCCGGAGTTTCGTGGAAGCCATCATCGTCGTCCCCCTTTCGAGCCGCACCTTCCTGGACCACCCGGTCTGGAAGGTGCGGCCCTTTTTCGGCCCAGGGGTGCCCGGGCCCGAGGCGAGGACCTGCGCCGGCCACTGCAAGGGGGCCGCAGTTCCGCTCGGAGGTTTCCAACACATAAAGAGGCACTCCCCCGAACGCCCCCTCCAGGGGAGAGGAGGCGAGGGGAGTGCTTCGCCAGGAGGCCTTGCAGGCGGGAGTGGATGGGAGTCGAACCCACCAGGGACCCTTGCGCAGAGCCCCTCAGACGGTTTTGAAGACCGCGGAGCCCACCGGGACTCAGCCACTCCCCTGGACCCTGGGGAAATGATACCAGGCTTTGGGCTGGACGTCAAATGCTGCGCTTGGGCCTCTGGCCGCCTGGGATGGTGGTTGGGGCCTGGTGCTGTGCCACCACATTGTTTGGAGTGCGGCACGAACGTAGCGCTGGCAGGGCGAACACCCCTGCGCCCCACCCGTGCCTCCCGGCCGTCAGGGGAGCAGGCAGTCCAGCAACTGGTCGTGCAGCGCGCCGTTGCTGGCCAGGATGGAGGTCGCCTCGGGGGTCCAGGGGCTGCCATCCGCCTGGGTCACCCGCCCTCCCGCCTCTTCCACCAGAAGCACCCCGGCTGCTGTATCCCAGGGGCCCAGCGCGAGGTGGAAGTAGGCATCCAGCCACCCCACAGCGACGTAAGCCAGGCCCAGCGCAGCCGAACCCAGAGTGCGGAAGACGCCGACCTTCGGCCCCAGGCGCTGGACCTGGTCCAGGAGCCTGAGGCGGTCTCCCTGAGCACGGCCCCAGTCCAGTGCCACCATGGCGGAGAGGAGGTAGTCCACGCGGCTCACCCGCGCCGGGGCTCCGTCCAGCCACGCTCCGCCGCCCCTCCGGGCTCGGAAGGTGCGGTGGGCCATGGGCTCGTAGATCACCCCCACCACAGGCTGCCTTCCCTGCAAGGCGGCCACGCTGACGGAGAAGAGGGGCAGGCCCCGGGCGAAGTTGCTGGTCCCGTCCAGGGGGTCCACGGCCCAGCACGTCCCGTCGCCGAAGGTCAGGTCGGGGGCAGATTCCTCGCTGACGACGCCGTGGGCGGGGAAACGCTGGCGGATGCGCTCCAGGATAAGGCGCTCTGCCACGACATCAGCCTCCGTGACGAGGTCCCGCAGTCCCTTGGACGTCACCGTGTGGGGCAGGGAGAGCCGGCGTCGCAGTTCCTCTCCTGCCTGGCGCGCGGCCTCCTCTGCCAGAGCCAGCATCTCATCCCACAGAGCGTGCGATGACGTGTGAGGCAAGGTTCGCTCCTCCACAGGGCAGGGGTTTCAGCCGCCGCATCATAACCCAAAACTCGGAACGCTGTCAATCTCCGCTGGGCCGGCAAACGCCTTGCTCCAGGCGCGGAGGACGGGGTGCGGGCCTGTCAGGCCCATGTCAGGTTGCTGTCGGCTCCTATGGCTTGACACCCAGACGCCTCTATTGTATAATTGAACTAGATAGATTAGTACAACATGGAGAGTGTGGTGAACGTACCCATAGAAGTGGACCTGGAAAGCGGGGTCCCCATCTACACGCAGATTGTGGAGCGCATCAAGGAGAAGGTCTTCCTGGGAGAACTGCGCCCAGGGGAGCAGCTCCCCACGGTGCGCCAGTTGGCAGCCGATCTGCGCGTCAACTTCAACACGGTGGCGCGTGCCTACGCCATCCTGCACCAGGAGGGCGTCATCTCCACCCAGCGGGGACGGGGCACCTTTGTCACAGAGCGGCTGACGGAGGAGGACTTGCAGCGGATGAGGGAAGAGCGTCTGCACGACATGGTGACGGAGTTCCTGGAAGCAGCGGTCCGGCTGGGCTACTCCCCGGAGGAGGTCCGGAGCGCGGTGGAGGCAGGCCTCCAGAAAGTAGCCCAGAGGGCGTCCTGAGGGGGCGCGCTGCTTCGCCACACACAACAGGAGGAACAGCGATGGTGGTCATTCCCAGGCACAGAGGTGAGCAGAAGGCGCGCGGAGAAGCCCCGGTCCAGAAGCCCGGTGGTCTGGAGACGCGGGCCGTCAACGGTGTCTCGCTGATGGCTTTCTTGGTCGCGCTCACGGTCATGGCGGTTGCAGCGGCGCTCCTGGGCGCGGCGGGGGCGCATCCCGGCTGGGTGGTCCTCGTGGTTGTGGTAGGTACCCTGGTTGCTCTGTACCTCCTGTTCGCCATCAAGGTGGCGAACCAGTGGGAGAAGGCCGTGGTCCTGCGCTTCGGCAAGTTCACCGGCCTGCGGGGGCCTGGCCTCTTCTGGATCGTGCCCGTTGTGGACACCATCCCGGTCTGGATTGACCACCGTGTTATGGTGACGCCCTTCAACGCCGAGAAGACCCTGACCAGGGACACGGTGCCGGTGGACGTGGACGCCGTCCTCTTCTGGCTGGTGTGGGATGCGGAGAAGGCTGCGCTGGAGGTGGAGGACTACAAACTGGCCATCTCCTGGGCGGCGCAGACGGCTCTTCGGGAGATCATCGGCCAGATGGACCTGGCGGACATCCTGGTGGGCCGCGCCCGCATGGATGCCGAACTGCAGAAGATCATAGACGAACGCACGACGCCGTGGGGGATCACCGTCCAGTCGGTGGAGATACGCGATATCGTCATCCCTGAGGCTCTGGAAGACGCCATGTCCCGCCAGGCCCAGGCCGAGCGGGAGCGGCAGGCCCGCGTCATCCTGGGGGAGAGCGAGATGCAGATCGCCGAGTCGTTCCGCAAGGCCTCCCTGGCTTACCAGGACAACCCCACTGCGCTCCACCTACGGGCCATGAACATGCTCTTTAAGGGGCTCAAAGAGAAAGGGGCGCTGGTCATCGTCCCCTCCAGCGCGGTGGACACGATGAACCTGGGCGGCCTGATGGGCGCAACGGCGCTGGGCCGCATGGCCTCAGGCCTCACGGAGGGCGGGACGGGCCAGGCAGCCTAGGGTGTGGGGGCGCATGGCCGTGCGCCCTCCAACCCCACCCCCTGGGGTCCCCCTCCCCGCACGCGGGGAGGGGGCTGGGGAAGGAGTGCTCAGAAGACCGCATTGTCAAGATCCTCTATGGTCAAGCATTAGGGCGCGGGCGTAGGGGCGCAGCGGCGCTGTGCCCCTACAGGGCGGCACTGGCGTGCTGCATCTGGACAGTCAGGAGGGTGAGCGTGACCACTTCCTCTCCTCGCACGGAGAAACGGGTCTTCTGGCGGGAGGCTGCCATCCTCTGGGCAGCCGGTATGGTCGGTGTGATGGCGGTCATCCCCTACCAACTCTCCCTGACCCAGGTGAACCTCGCGGCGCTGGGCGTGCCCCCGTGGGCCGTCTGGGTGTCGGCGGCGATCCAGAACGGCATCCTGGTGGCCGCGGCGGTGCTGGCCGGCCTCTGGCTCGCCCGGCGGACGGGGCTGGAGGTCCCTGTCCTGGAGGCGTGGCTGCGAGGAGAGCCCCTGCCCCGCCGCTGGGGGACGCTCCTGCGCTGGGCCGTGCCCCTGGGCGCGGCTGGTGCGGTCCTCGTCATCCTCCTGGACGGCCTGATCTTCTCCCGGGCCCTCTTGGAGGGTGGCCTGGAGGCCGGTGTCGCGCACCCACCGGCCTGGCAGGGGTTGCTGGCCTCCCTCTACGGCGGCATCACCGAGGAACTCTTCATGCGCCTCTTCCTCATGTCCGGGCTGGCCTGGCTCCTGGGGAAGGCGTGGGCGAGAGAGGGCGGCTTGCCGGCAGATGGTGCCATGTGGACGGCGAACGTCCTGGCCGCGGTCCTCTTCGGCCTGGGGCACCTGCCGACCACGGCCGCGCTGGTGGCCCTCACGCCGCTCATCGTCCTGCGGGCTATCGTCCTGAACGGCGTGGTAGGGGTGATCTGTGGCTGGCTCTACTGGCGCAAGGGGCTGGAGATGGCCATGGGGGCGCACTTCAGCGCGGACCTCGTGCTGCACGTCCTCCTGCCCCTGCTCATCCCCTTCCTCCAGTGAAGGCCAGGGGAGAACCCAACTCTCGCCCACGCGGAAACAAGCACCCCCTTCCTTCCCATGCGTGGGAAGGAAGGGGGTGAGGAGACAGAGGGAACCTTGCCGCCGGACGGGCTCACGTGGGCGGCGTGGTGGTGGCCGGCCTGGGCCGGAACTCAATGTAGGCGACCCCCGAGCCATCCAGCTGGACCTGCACGCTCGCGTTCAGGCCCACGGCGGTGACGATGTAGGTCCCCCAGTTGAAGGGGGCGAACTCCACCGCGAACTCCCCGTACTCAGGCTTCGTGCCCGTGTAGCCCGTGATGACCCAATCCCCGGCCGGTGTGGTCACCGTGACGGGCACGCCCTTCAGCCCCACCACCGAGACGCGGATGATGGACCGGAACTCCCACGTGGGGGTGTTGCCGCTGGTGTTGCTCACGATCACCCCCTCCCAGACCTCACCCGGGAAGGGCGGGATGGGCGTGGCCGGCGGCACGGGGACCGGCGTAGGGACGACCGGCGGCCCAGGGGGCCACGACGGCGTGGGGGCAGGTGCAGGCGGAGGCGTTGGCCACCAGCGTGTCCCCGGGATCACCAGGACCTGGCCAGGGTAGATGTAGGTGGTGGCCAGGTTGTTGGCCGCCATGAGGGCCGCCACGGTGGTTCCGTACCGCCAGGCGATCCCCGAAAGGGTATCCCCAACCCGGACCGTGTAGTACGTAGCCGGTGGCTGGTCCGGCGGCCGGGTCACGCCCCGGGGGATGACCAGGAGTTGCCCGGCGTAGATGTACCAGGGGGAGTACAGGTTGTTGGCCTGCATGATGGCCTCCACCGTGGTGCCGAACCGCCAGGCGATGGAGGTCAGGGTATCCCCCCACTGGACGATATAGTAGGTCTTGGCCGGCGGTACAGGGGGGTGGCCAGGCGGGAAGGTCTCCGTCGGGGCTGGGATGCGCAACTGCTGCCCCACGTAGATGAGGTCGTTGAAGAGGCCATTGGCCTGCATGATGGCCTCCACCGTGGTGCCGAAGCGCCAGGCGATGGAGGAGAGGGTGTCCCCCCGCTGGACCGTGTAGAGGGAGCCAGCCGGAGGGGGGCCTGACAGAGGGATCACCAGGCGTTGGCCCACGTAGATGCGGTTGGCATCCCAGATGCCGTTGGCCTGCATGATGTCCCACATGCTCACGCCGTAGCGCTCGGCGATCCCGCTGAGGGTCTCGCCCCACTGCACCACGTGCACCGTGTTGGTTGCCATGGGGGAAGCGTGCACCCAGGTTCCGCCGCCCATAAGGGAAAGAAGGACGAACGCGGTGAGCATGACCTTGACAAGCCTGTGGTCCACCTTGCACCTCCTGCGCAGGGCATCCACCCGGGAGCCGCTTGGTGCCGCCGAGTTCGGGTTGCAGAACGCCCACACTTTACGTAAACATCATACACCAATTCGCGCCGGGTGTCAAATCGCTGGAAGGTCCGCCATGGCCTGGATCCCCTCCCTGCCGGAGGGAGATGCAGGTTCCGTGCCACGACCCGGTTGCACCTTTTGTTGGTGGCTGATGACCTTGTGGTCCCATGCCGCGAGGTGAACCTCACCCTACCCCCGCCGCCTCCGGCGGCACCCCCTTCCCTCCCCGATGCGGGGAGGGAAGGGGGGGATGGGAGAGGTCGGTCTTCCCGCGTCCCCGACTCCCCAAACAAGATGCAACCGCAAGTGGCGTTCACCCCCGTTGACACCGACAAAGGGGCGGGCTATAATGCGTCTGTGGGGAAGCCTCTGGAAAGGGCACCACCTATGGCCGAGAACGTCCTGATCGTGGAGGACGAGCCGAAGATCGCGGACTTCCTGCGGCGTGGCCTGACCTTTGAGGGGTACCAGGTGCGGGTGGCCTACACCGGCGAGGAGGCTTTGGCCATGGTCCGGGAGTCCCCTCCCGACCTGGTGATCCTGGACATCATGCTGCCAGGCATTGACGGCCTGGAAGTCTGCCGACGGCTGCGGAAGAACCACCCCGACCTGCCCATCCTCATGCTCACGGCCCGGGATGCCATTCCCGACCGCGTGGCCGGCCTGGACGCCGGCGCGGACGACTACCTGGTCAAACCGTTTGCCCTGGACGAACTCCTGGCGAGGCTGCGGGCGCTCCTGCGGCGGGCCCGCCCCCCGGAACCGGGCGAGGTGCTCCGCTTCGCCGACCTGACGATGAACACGGTCACGCGGGAGGCCTGGCGGGGCGAACGCCCGCTGGACCTCACGGCGCGGGAGTTTGACATCCTGGAACTCTTCCTGCGCCACCCGCGCCAGGTCCTGACGCGCGACCTCCTCTACGAGCGCATCTGGGGCTACGACTACGGTGGCGAGTCCAACATCATTGAGGTCTACATCCGGTACCTGCGGGCCAAGTTGGAGGCCGCTGGCGAGCCCCGCCTCCTGCACACCGTGCGGGGCGTGGGGTACGTGCTGCGGGAGGAGCCATGAAGCGCATCGTCCTCCCCCTGCGGGTGCGGCTGGCCCTCTGGTACGCCTTCGTCCTGGCGTCTGTGCTCCTCGTCTTCGGCGCAGCCACCCACTCGGTCCTCGCCTACGTCCTCACCCGGGATGTGGATCGCCGCCTGACCGAGACCGCCCAGCGGGTCCTCACGGCCACGCGCGTCCAGGTGCGCCCCTTTCTCAATGTGCGCCTCATTGAACTCCCCCAACTGGATGTCTTCACCTCGTCGGGCATCTACATCCAGGTGATGGATGCCGAGGGCACGGTGTACAGCCGGTCCGGGAACCTGGGCGTGGCCACACTCCCCAGCGACGAGGCCACCTGGCAGGAACTGCGCGCCGGGCATACGGTGCGCCAGGACTTCCGCGTCGGGGGGACGCGCCTCAGGGTCCTGAGCGTGCCTCTCGTCCTGGAGGACGGTCAGATGGCCGGCGTCCTGCAGGTGGGCGCATCCCTCTGGGAGGTGGACATCATCCTGCAGCGCCTCCTCACCATCCTGGTAGGCGGGAGCCTCCTGGCCGTGGCTCTCTCCATGCTCCTGGGCATCTGGCTGGCCAGGACAGCCCTCCGGCCCATTGACGAGATCACCCAGACCGCGCTGCGCATCAGCCGGGCCGAGGACCTCCACCAGCGGCTCCCCGCCCCGGCCATCCAGGACGAGGTGGGGCGGCTGACCGACACCTTCAACGAGATGCTGGGGCGGTTGGAGAACCTCTTTGAAACCCAGAAACGCCTGGTAGCCGATGTCTCCCACGAACTGCGCACCCCCCTGACCACCATCCGGGGGAACATTGACCTCCTGCGGCGGGGCGCAGCGGAGGACCGGGAAGCCCGCGAGGAAGCCCTGAAGGCCATTGAGGCGGAGACCCTGCGGATGTCCCGCATGGTCTCGGACCTGCTCCTCCTGGCCCGCGCCGACGCGGGCTTCGCCCTGGAGCGCAAGCCGGTGGAACTGGACACCCTCCTCCTGGAGGTCTACCGTCAGGCTCTGCTCCTCAGCGATGGGGTGAAGGTGCACCTCGGCCACGAGGACCAGGCGGTGGTGCTGGGGGATGCGGACCGGCTGCGCCAGGCCCTGGTGAACCTGGTGGACAACGCCCTCAAGTACACGCCGCCCGGCGGAGAGGTGCGCCTCTCCCTCTACCGGGACCAGGACTGGGTGCGGGTGGAGGTGCAGGACACGGGCATCGGCATCGCCCCGGAGGACCTGCCCCACATCTTTGAGCGGTTCTACCGCGCCGACCGGGCCCGTGGGAGCAGCGGCGGCACGGGCCTGGGCCTGTCCATTGCCGATTGGATCGCCAAGGCACATGGAGGGCAGATCACCGTGAAGAGCAAGGTGGGGGAGGGGAGCACCTTCACTCTGTGGCTCCCTCTCCTGAAGCGGGAGCCCAGGGGGGAGCGGCCACACCGACCGCCACCCGCGCGCCCCAGGCCTGAGGAGGATGCGGACATATGAGCGCCCCACGCGACGAGGAGGCCCTGGCCCTTGCCGCCCGGCTGGGGGCAGCCTGCCTGGCGAAGGGGCTCACCCTGGCCGTGGCGGAATCCTGCACCGGGGGCCTCCTCATGAGCCTTGTGACCGACATCGCCGGCAGTTCGGCTTACTTCCTGGGGGGCATCGTGGCCTACCACAACGCGGCCAAGGAGCACCTCCTGGGAGTGCGTGCGGAAACGCTCCGGGAGCACGGCGCTGTGAGCGAACCCACGGCCCGGGAGATGGCCCGGGGCGTCCGCGCCCGCCTGGGGGCGGACCTCGGCGTCGCCGTCACCGGCATCGCCGGTCCGACGGGCGGCACCCCCCAGAAGCCAGTGGGCCTCGTCTACGTGGCCCTTTCTTCACCGTGGGGAGAGGAGTGCGAGCGACACCTCTGGACGGGAGACCGTCTGGAGAACAAGCGCCTCTCGGCACTGGCTGCGCTGCGGCTCGTCCTGCGCCATCTGGGGGAACACGCGTAACGGCAGGGCCTATGCCCTGCCGTTACAGACCACCCCCTGAGGGCGGTTGCGTCCTAAAGGCCAAAGGAGAGGCGAGAGGGACGCCAAGCCTCTGGTCCGGCACAAAGGGTGGAAAGCCTGTGCAGTCCCTCAGAACCCTCGCTGGCGCATGCGCCGTTCGCGACGTGCCTGCTTGCGCCGGGCGCGCCGGATGGCCTTGCGCTTCTCAATGCGGCGTTTCTCGCTCTTGGAGACGTACCACCGCTTCTTCCGCGCGTCGCTCAGGATGCCGCTCTTGGTCACTTCCTTGCGGAACCGCTTGAGCAGGCTCTCCGCGGATTCGCCCGGCTTGGAGACCACCGTCGTCACGCCTCTCTCACCTCCCTTCTCTTCCGAAGTTGTACAGGCCCCGCCTGGGCAAACAAAAAGCCTGTGGCCCCTGGACTGCGCAGACAGGCCCCAGGCTTTCCCCTGCCTTCCGAAGACCGCGGCTTCCCGCATCCTCCAGTGGGCCGACCTGTCCCTCCTAACGGTTGATAAGGGCAACCTGACAATGCCTGCCCATTCAGTCGCTCGCATTATACCCCAGGCCATCGCAAATGTCAACGCGATGGCCCCCTGTGGTACAGGGCTGCCTCATTTTTACAAAATGCTCGGTTGCAAGGATCAGATGCCCAGGGTGTTTTCGCCCCGCGAACGCCATCAACGAATGAGGGAACGAATAAACGAATGGCTTGCGGTCGCGCCGCGGGCTCATTCGTGTATTCGTTGACCAATTCGTTGATGGCTTTCTCCAGGCCACTGGACCGCGCTGCCCGTGGAAAAAGGTTGGATACCCGTCCTTACAACAGGGCATTTACAAAAGGGAAGGCTATCACCGCTCTTCCCGGCGCAGAGGCACGCCAGGAGGCGTGCCCTACGGTCTGCTAGAGAGGCACGCCAGGAGGTGTGCCCTACAGTCTGCCAGAGTTCTATAAGTAGGTCAGGTCTGCCCCTGTGGTATAATGGACTTGCACTGCGACGTTGACGTATGCCAAGTGGCAGGGGCGGAAGGAGC
>JBMFPD010000033.1:13659-17045 GCA_049969295.1 Anaerolineae bacterium
CAACGAATACACGAAGAGCCCGGCGCGACCGCAAGCCAAGGGTTGATGGATGCCGAGCGTGGCAGGGGCGGAAGGAGCCGTGAGCACGTTCGCCATCATTGCAGACGACCTGACGGGGGCCATGGATACCGGAGGGCAGTTCGCCCGGAGCGGCTTCCACACCCTGGTGCACTTCCTCCGGGTCCCGTCCGCGGCCGGCGAAGTGCCCGTCGTGGACACGGAAAGCCGGGAACTCGCTCCGGAGGAAGCCTACCGGCGGGTTTGGGAGGCGGCTGAGACCCTGAAGGGGACACCTGTCTACAAGAAGGTGGATTCCACCCTGCGGGGTCCCCTGGGACAGGAACTGGACGCGGTCATGGACGCCCTGGGCCTGGAGAAGGCGGTGGTCTGCCCAGCCTTCCCCGCGGCCGGCCGCACGGTCCTGGAGGGGCGGCTGCGGGTGCACGGGGTCCCTCTGCTCCAGACAGACTTTGCCCGCGACCCCCTGTGCCCACCCACCGACCATCTCGGGAGCCTCCTGACCCGCCAGAGCCGGCGCTCCGTTGGCGAGGTTCCCCTGCAGGAGGTCCGGCGGGGGGCCGAAGCCCTGGCCCGCGCCCTTGCGGCACGCCGGGAGGCGCTCCTGGTGGTGGACGCCGTGGAGCCCGAAGACCTGGCCATCCTGGCCCGGGCGCTGGGGCGGCTCGGAGGAGGTGTAGGTGTGGTGGCCTGTGGCTCGGCCGGCCTGGCCCAGGCCCTGCCTGAAGGCCTGCGGCTGCGGCCAGCGGGGAGGCCCTCTCGCGGACAGGGAAGGCTGAGAGGGCCCGTGCTCGTGGTGGCCGGGAGCCAGCGGGAGGTCACCCGGCAGCAGGTCCGGGCCGCGGAGCGAGAGGGCGCGGCCGTGGTCCACCTCGCCCCCCTGCCGACAGAGGACGAGGCGCGCCGCGCCCTGGTCCAGGCCACAGGGCACCTGCGGGCCGGGCGGGACGTCATCCTGACCACGGCCTTCCAGCCCCCCCTGTCGGGAAAGGAGCAGGCCGTGGCCGAGAGCCTGGGGCGGCTGGCCGCCGCGGTCGCCAGCCACCACCTTCCTGGAGGCTGGGTGCTCACGGGCGGGGCCGTGGCCTACGCCGTGTGCCAGGCCCTTGGCATCGGATCCCTGGAAATCGGAGGAGAGGTGGCACCGGGCATCCCCTTCGGGCGCGTGGTCGGCGGGCCGTGGGAGGGAACCCCCTTGGTCACCAAGGCCGGCGGGTTCGGAGGGGAGGACGCCCTGGCTGCGGCCATCGCGTTCCTGCATGGAGGCGAGAGAGATGGATGAGAGGAAACCGCTCTTGGCGATCACCATGGGCGACCCGGCTGGCGTGGGGCCCGAGATCATCGTCATGGCCCTGGCCGAGCGGGAGATCCGGGAGGCCTGCCGTCCCCTGGTGGTCGGCGACGCGGCGACCATGGCCGCCGCTGTGGAGATCGTCGGCAGCCCCCAGAGGGTGCAGGCGGTGCAGGCGACAGCGGAGGTCCAGGATGAGCCGGGGGTCATCCCGGTCCTGGACCTGGGCAACGTGGACCTGGGACGCCTGGTCCGCGGCCGGGTGGACCCCATGGCCGGGAGGGCCGCGTACGAGTCCGTGGCCCGCGCCGTGGACCTGGCGTTGGCCGGGGAGGTGGATGCCATCGTCACGGCCCCGCTGAACAAGGAGGCCCTGAACGCCGCGGGCTACCACTTCGCCGGCCATACGGAGATCCTGGCCCACCTGTGCGGGGTGCGGGATGTGGCGATGATGCTGGTCTCTGGCGGCTTGCGGGTGAGCCACGTGAGCACCCATGTCTCGCTGCGGGAGGCCTGCGATCGGGTCAAGAAGGAGCGGGTCCTCAGGGTCATCCTCCTGACGGACGAGGCCCTGCGGCGCATGGGGATCGCCTCCCCGCGCATCGCCGTGGCCGGGCTGAACCCCCACGCCAGCGACGGCGGCCTTTTCGGCACCGAGGAGGCCGAGGAGATCGCCCCCGCTGTGGAGGAGGCGCGGGCCCGGGGTCTGGAAGTGGAAGGGCCTCTACCGCCGGATACCGTCTTCTACCGCGCCGTGAAGGGGCACGAGATCGGCCGCAGCCCCTTTGACGCGGTGGTAGCCATGTACCACGACCAGGGCCACATCCCCATCAAACTGTTGGGCCTCTTTGACGGCGTCAACGTGACCCTGGGCCTGCCCATCATCCGCACCTCGGTGGACCACGGCACCGCCTTCGGCAAGGCGGGCAAGGGGACGGCCAGCCCCATCAGCATGATCGCGGCCCTCAAACTGGCGGTCCAGATGGCCAGGGGGCGGGGAAAGGCCTAGCGGGGACGCAGCACCCCTGCACTCTGTGCAGGGTGGGGAGGGGCAGGTCCCCGAGGTTTGCCTTGCCATGTCCCTTGTGGTATAATGCAGGCCGTCCTTCCTGCCGCCCGAATTCACCCTGAAGAAGGTGCCCTAGTTGAACGCGGAACCCAGGCCGCCTCAGTGGCCCTCCGGTCCCCAGGTGGCCGAAGATCGCCCAACCGCTCCCAACTCAGGTCCGGCAGAGCGCGCATGGGAGGTCCCCCCCACGCCCGCCGAACCCGCGTCCGGTGCTGCCGTGCCGCGGCGGGCCTTTCTCTCCCTCCTGGGAGAACTGGCCGAGACCGTGCTCCTGGCCTTCATCCTGTTCCTCCTCATCCGCACTGCTCTGCAGACCTACCGGGTGGACGGCAGCAGCATGGAACCGAACTTCTACGACGGTCAGTTCCTGGTGGTGGACAAGGTCACGCCGCGCCTTGCCGGCTTCCGCCGGGGAGACGTGGTGGTCTTCCACTACCCCCAGGACCCCAGCCGCGACTACATCAAGCGGATCGTCGCCCTCCCCGGCGAAGAGGTGGAGATCCGCGCTGGCGCGGTGTACATTGACGGCCAGCGTCTGGACGAGCCGTACGACACCTATCCTGCCCAGTATTCCTGGGGGCCAGCCCTGGTGGGCGAGGGGCAACTGTTCGTCCTGGGGGACAACCGCAGCCACTCCAGCGATTCCCACACCTGGGGCATGCTGGACCAGCGCCAGGTGGTGGGGCGCGCCTGGCTCCGCTACTGGCCCCCCGACCAGTGGGGCCTCATCCCCCGCTACGCCGACGCGCTGGCCCACCGGTAAGGAAAGCCGACCATGAGCATCCATGAGCGAGAAGTGCGCGAGATCGTGCGCCGCATCCTGGAACAGGCGCTGAAGGAGCCTCCCAAGGTCCCACCCGCGGCCCCCGCTGGGACGCCGACACCCCCACAGGCCGCGGCACAGGCATCCAAACGCCTCATCACCGAGGCGGACGTCCAGGAGGTCCCCCCTGGTGGCACCCTGGAGGTCCCTGCCGACGCCATCGTGACCCCCCTGGCGCGCCAGGC
>JBMFPD010000034.1:0-16891 GCA_049969295.1 Anaerolineae bacterium
TCTGCTCCAGGGCCACCAGGCCTGCCGCCGCCAGGACGCCCACCTGGCGCATCCCGCCGCCCAGCATCTTGCGGTTGCGCCGGGCCTCGGCGATGAAGTCCTTCGGCCCGCAGAGGAGCGAGCCCACCGGCGCGGCCAGCCCCTTGGAGAGGCAGAACATCACCGAGTCGGCATCCCGCACCAGTTCCCGCACGTCCACCCCCAGGGCGACGGCGGCGTTGAAGACCCGCGCCCCGTCCAGGTGCACGGCGAGGCCGTGGCGGTCGGCGATGGCCCGCACCTCCCGCATGTACTCGGGCCGCAGGACGCGGCCACCGGCCCGGTTGTGGGTGTTCTCCAGGCAGATGAGGCGGGTGCGGGGGAAGTGGATGTCCGCAGGGCGCACCGCGGCCTCAATGCGCTCGGGGGCCAGGCGGCCGTCTGGCTCCGTGGGGACGGGGTGGAAGACGATGCCGCCCAGGGCCGAGGCCCCGCCCACCTCGTGGGTGAAGGTGTGGCTGAGGTCCCCCAGGATGACCTCGTGGCCACGCTGGCAGTGGGTCAGGAGGGCCACCAGGTTCCCCATGGTCCCGCTGGGCACGAAGAGGGCCGCCTCCTTGCCCATGCGCTCCGCGGCCACCTCCTGCAGGCGGTTGACCGTGGGATCGTCGCCCCAGACGTCATCGCCCACTTCAGCGCGGTACATGGCCTCCCGCATGGCGGGAGTGGGCTGGGTCACCGTGTCGCTGCGCAGGTCAATCGGTCGTTCCATGGCCATAGCCTTCCTCCTCAGTGCATCCTCAATGCATCAGCGCGCATCGCGTCATCGGTCCGGTGGGCCCGAGACTGCTGAGAGCGATGGCAGTATACCTGCATCCCTCATGTAGTGTCAATTTCCCCAGCGAGCCTGTCACCAACCTCGCGCGGAGGCAGACCATCCTCCGCCAACCCTGAGATGCTGTTGTTGCCCACGCGGAGCCCTTCCTACGCTAAGGGCTGTATTTGACAACTAAGCCACAAGGGGGTAAAATCGCGCAAGGTAGCAACTGCAATCAAATGCAATAGCATGCAAACGCAAAAGGAGGTCCGCATCTCATGAAGCACAAGTCAGCCTTTTCCCTGCCCACCTTCGTCGCCCTGCTCATCGCGCTGGCCCTGATCACAGGCTGTCAGGCCCCCCAGTCTCCTCCCACTCCAACACCCGCCCAAACACCGACAACAGCACCGCTTCCCCAGCCCACCACTCCATCACCGTCTCCCACCACCCCACCGACAGCGCCGCCTCCAACGCCGACGGAAGCCCCTGTCCCCCAGACCCTGATCATCGGCCTGGGGCGGGACCTGTACTACGGCCCCAAGGACTGGTACGTGCTCCACGGCTCCCTGGCCGTTTGGGAACCCCTCTTCCTCCCCAACAACGACATGCAGGCCACGCCCGTCCTCGCCACCTCCTGGGAAGCGGATGAAACGGGCACCGTGTGGACCATCAAACTCCGGCAGGGCGTCACCTTCCACGATGGGACACCTTTCAACGCCGACGCCGTGCTCCTGAACATCCCTAAATTGCAGGAAGAGTACAACCGCACCCTCCCTGATCTGGACCGCCTGGAAAAGGTGGACGACTATACCGTCCGATTCGTCCTCAAGCAGCCCGTGCCAGACCTTCCGCAGCGCATCGCCTACTTTTCCAGCGCCATGATCTCCCCCAGCGCCATAGGTTCAGATGGCCGGCCGACCGCGCCCGTCGGGACCGGGCCGTTCCGCTTCGTGGAGTACGTCAAAGGTGACCGGATCATCCTGGAGCGGAACGAGAACTACTGGGGGCAGCCCCCCAAACTGGAGCGCGTCATCTTCAAGTACATTCCCGACGCGACCACCCGCCTGGCTGCCCTTCAGACCGGGGAAATTGACGCCATTGCCGATGTGGGCTCCCTCCAGCCCGAACAAGCGTCCATCATCCAGGCCGACCCCAACCTGGTGTTGCTCCAGCAGCCAGTGGCAACTTCACACTACCTGATCTTCAACAGCGGAAAGCCGCCTTTTGACGACATGCGTCTGCGGCAGGCAGTGAACTATGCCCTGGACCGTCAGGGGCTGGTGGATCAGACGCTGTTGGGCTATGGTATCCCGGGCATCAGCGTCATCACCCCTCGCGCCAAGGATTGGGTCCGCACCGATGTAGCCCCTCAGTACGACCCCGACCGGGCCAAGGCTCTGGCGCAGGAGGTCTTGGGCGCGCAGCGAGCCCCTGCCCGCCTGGTGCTCAATTCCGCCTTCCTGGGACGCTGGCCCTACGCCAACATCGCCCAGATCTTGCAGGCCGCCGTGGCAGACCTGGGGATTGACGTGGAGATCGTGACCTTGGAAAGCGGAGCCTGGAACGAGGCCCTCAAGAACGGCGACTACAACCTGACCCTATCGCCCTACACTCTGATGACGGGGGAACCCGACTTCTTCATGTCCTCCTGGGCCTGGAGCAAGGGCGACATGAACCAGAGACGCAGTTACGGCTACGCCAACCCCCGCGTGGACGAACTGGTGGAGGCAGCCCGGATAGAGATGGACCACGCCGCTCGCAAGGCCATGTACGACGAACTGCAGGCCATCCTTGCCGAGGAGGTGCCCTTCACTCCGCTCTACCACGAAATCACTCTGTACGCCACCAGGCGCAATGTGCGCGATCTCTACCTGGATGTCCAGTTCAAGCCCAGCATTGACCGGGCCTACAAGGTAGCACCCTGACGAGTCCATGCGGCAGTACGTCATCCGTCGGCTGGTCTCTCTCTTGCCCGTCGTCGTGGGCGTTTCCGTCATCGCCTTCGGCCTGATGGCCCTCATCCCTGGCGATCCAGCGGAGATCATCGCCAGCCACGGCAAAGAGACAGAACCCACAGCCGAGGAGATCATGGCTGTTCGCCGCCAGTTGGGCCTGGATCGCCCCTTACCCCTGCAATATCTGGCGTGGCTTCACAGGGTCCTGAGGGGCGATCTGGGCCGTTCCCTGCGCTCCGGCGAGCCGGTCCTGGACGAACTGACGGCCCGCCTCCCCGCGACGCTGGAACTGGCCGCCACTGGCCTCCTGATAGGGCTGGCCATCGCCCTCCCCACCGGCACGCTGGCCGCAGTGAAGCGCGACAGCCTGTGGGACCACATCAGCAGGGCCCTGGCCCTCCTGGGCGCATCCGTGCCCTCGTTCTGGCTGGGAGCACTGCTCATCCTCGTGTTCGCTGTGGACCTGGGCTGGCTGCCCTCTATGGGGCGAGGAAGCCCCAGGCACCTCATCCTGCCCGCCCTCTCGTTGGGACTGGGGGCATCGGCCACGTTGATGCGCCTGATGCGCGCCAGCCTCCTGGAAACCCTGGCCCAGCCCTACATTGCCACGGCCCGGGCCAAGGGCCTGCCCGAGAGCGCCGTCCTCTTCAGGCACGCCCTGAAACCCTCCCTCTTGCCTGTTGTCACCGTCCTCGGGCTGCAATTCGGCCACCTGTTAGGCGGGGCTGTGGTCGTGGAAACCGTCTTCGCCTGGCCAGGTCTGGGCACGTTCATCATCAACTCCATCCTGGCGCGTGACTTCCCCGCGATCCAGAGTTTCGCCCTGCTCATGGGGCTCGTCTTCGTCTGCACCAACTTCCTGGTGGACGTTGCCTACCGGCTGCTGGACCCGCGCATCCAGTACGAGGGCGGACCCGAATGACAACCGATCTCCAGCAGAAGGCGGTTCAGCCACTTCAGTTCTCCACTCCCACGGAACACGGCCTCGCCCACCTTGGTCCGGCAACACCTGGCAGGGCGACCATCCGCCGCACCTTCATGCACAATCCCACTGCCCTCGTCGGCGGGACTATCCTGGTCCTCCTGACCCTGGCCGCCTTCCTGGGCCCTTGGATCACACCCTACAGCCCAACGGCTATTGACCTCCGGAACGTGCTGGCTGGACCGAGCCCGCAGCATCCTCTGGGGACAGACCACCTCGGAAGGGACGTGCTGAGCCGACTCCTCTTTGGAGGACGGAACACCCTAGCCGCAGCCTTTACCGGCATCGCCCTGGCCACCCTGCTGGGCGTTTCCATCGGCACTGTGGCAGGGTTCTACGGGGGATGGTTGGACGAGGTCTGCATGCGCATTGTGGACATCCTGTTGGCCCTGCCGACTTTCATCCTGGCTCTGGTGATCGCTGGCATGTTGGGCCCCGGCCTGTGGAACGTGGTCGCGGCTATGGTCCTGGTGCGGTGGGCCGGGCTCGCCCGCGTCGTCAGGGGGCAGACCCTGTCCCTGCGCGAACAACCCTATGTGGAAGCCGCCCGCGCCGTGGGGGCCAGCCAACGGCGCATCATCTTCTCCCACATCTGGCCCAACCTGATAGGGCCCATTACCGTCCTGGTCACCCTGGACCTGGGCTCTGCCATCCTGAGCATCGCCAGCTTCGGCTTCATCGGGCTGGGGATCCAGATGCCCCAGCCAGAGTGGGGGGCCATGTTGAACGAGGCCCGCATCTACATCCAGAAGGCCCCCCACCTTATGCTTTACCCCGGCCTCTCGATCTCCCTCACCGTCCTCTCGGCCAACCTGCTGGGAGACGGTCTGCGCGACGCCCTGGACCCTCAGAGCGCGCGCCGTCTTGCACGAAAAGGCCCACGCGCCCCCCGCACTGAACCCTGCTAAGGAGGCCTTTTTTCTATGGACGCCCTTCAGCGATGGCAGGAACGGGTTTTAACCTACCGCAGCGAGCGAGGCAAGCCAGACGAACAGATCTGGCAGAATGCAGCAGGGTGGTACGATCGCTGGGTTGCACACAACAACTACGTCACCTTGGTCTTACCCAAGTTGTTGCCCATGCTGAGCCCCACCTCCCGCGTGCTAGAAGTGGGACCTGGCACAGGGGCCTTCACCCTGCCAGTGGCGCGCTCCGTGGCTGAACTGATCGCCGTAGAGCCCTCACGCCACATGGCTGCTATCCTGCAAAGCCATCTGGAGCGAGAAGGGATAGGCAACGTGCGCCTACTGCCCCTGCGGATTGAAGACGCCATAGAAGACCTGCAGGGCCCTTTTGACCTGGCTCTCGCATCCCATTCCTTATACAACGTGCTCCCAATCCACCACGTGGTGGGCAGCCTGGTACGCCTGGCAACGTGGACGGTGATCCTCACCGGCACCGGCGAGGAACACGATTGGTACCGGGAACTCCACTTCCGCTTCAAGGGCCGCAGGCCACAGCCGCCGGGCAGTTTCCGCGAACTCTACCCGATCCTTCTGGAAATGGGCATCTACGCCGACGTGGAGATCCTCAGAACCAGCTCCAACTATGTCTTCGCCGGGGAAGACGAGATGGTAGACTGGTGGGCAGAGCGGTTCCAGGTTGAGGAGGAGCGCAAGCCGGACCTGCGCGCCGCGCTCCTTGCGCTGGCAGAGCGCCGCGATGGCCTTGTGGGGATCTATGCCCAATCCCGCACTGCGTTGATCACCATCCACCGGGAGAGGAATCTGTTTGCCTCGCGGTGGGATTTCTGAAGGAGAGGGAAAAAACCACAAGAGCACAGAGAAATTCTTCCAAATTCACCTCTGTGCTCTCTTTGTCCTAATATTTCTTCACCACAGCCCGGTAGGCCTGGGGCTGGCGGCACTGGAGGACCTGCGTCTCCTCCCGCCGCCGCCGCACCTCGTCCAGGTCCACGCGGACCACGGCGTACCCTTCCACCGGTTCGTCCACCACGGTGCGGATTTCGCCCCGGGGTCCCACCACGGCGCTCTCGCCGAAGAAGGTGTAACTGGGCTCCTCCCCCACCCGGTTGGCGCCAGCGACGAAGACCGCATTCTCCATCGCCCGGGCCCTGAGGAAGGTCTTCCACTCCTCCTGCTGCGGCTCCTCATAGGCCGCGCTGACGACGAGGAGTTCGGCCCCCTCCAGCACGAGGCCCCGGGCCACCTCCGGGAAGGCCAGGTCCCAGCCGATGGCCAGGCCCACCACTCCGAAGGCTGTCTCCGCCGTGACCAGCCGGTAGCCCGGCCGAAAGGCCAGCCGCTCCTCCCCCTTCAGGTGCAGCTTCCGGTACTCGGCGATGACCTCCCCATCCGGCCCCAGGAGCACCTGGGCGTTGTAGAGGATGCTCTCCACCTTCTCCTTGACCACCATGCCGAAGGCCACGTGCACCCCGAACTCCGAGGCCCGCCGGGCGAGCAGGTTCACCGTGTGGCCCGGCACCCGCTCCGCCAGGTCGGTGAAGCGCACGCCGCACTCGTACCCCGTCGTGACCAACTCGGGGAAGACCACCAGGTCCACCCCCTGCTCCTCCAGGCAGACCCGCTCCAGGTAGTCGGACATCTTGAGGAGGTTCTCCTCCACTTCGGCCAGGACCGGGGCCACCTGTACCACTGCAACCGTGATCTCCCGCATCTTCCATCTCCTTGCTGTTCGTTTCCTCGGGCCTCAGGCGCGGACCACGCCCCCCAGGGAGGATAGGCCGCGCTCCCTTTTCTGCTCAGCGTACAACTGCTGCGCCCTCTCCCAATCTTCCGGGGTGTTGATGTTCCAGAAGGAGAGGTGCCCAGGGTCCAGGGACTCCAGGTCTTTCTCGTCCACCACGCGGACGCGCACCCGGGGGAAGAAGGCGATGACCTTCTGCTCGCCCTGCCGCAACAGGTCTTCCATAGGACCAAGGCAGGTGCGCCGGTAAAAAGCGTGGAGCGGCTCCAGAAGCCCCCCTGCCTGGGGGATCACCACGTCGTGCCCCGGGGCGAGGAGGGCCATGTGCCGGATGAGGCGGGGGTTCAGGAAGGGCATGTCGCAGGCCACGGCCAGCGCCCATTCGTGCCGGACCTCGCGGAGGCCCGAGACCAGCCCCGTGAGGGCCCCGCGTGGGCCCGGCCGGTCCTCCACCAGCCTGACGGGAAGGTGCCGAAAGGGCTCCGCCTCGCGCACCACCAGGAGGACATCGTCGCTCAAAGGCGCGACGCGGTCCAGCACGTGCTCCACCAGGGGCCGCCCCCCCAGCGGCAGGAAGGCCTTGTCCCTCCCCATGCGGGAACTGCGGCCTCCGGCGAGGACCATGACGCTGAACGAGATGCTCATAGCGCAAGTATAGCGCAGAACGGCCGTTTGGCCAAACCTGCGACAGGGCAAGTTGCCACACCCTCCCTCTTCATGACGTGGGAGGGTGGCCGCAGCTCCTGCCGTCCGTGGTGGAGCGCGACGGCGCGCCCAGGTTGACACCGGGTACAAAACGTGGTAGAGTGCTCTTCACCGCAGGGCTTCCCCTGCGGTGTTACCGCGCCATCGTGCCCTCGGCGGCCCCGCCGTCCATTGTGGTCCGGAGATCATCCCCTGCCTTGGAGGTGCGCCATGGAGATGCGTTTGGTTGACCAGGCCCTGGAGCGAGTGCGCGAACGGCTGGCAGCCAACGACTTGGCCGGCGCCATCGCCATCATTGAGGCCCTGCGCCCTCCCGACCAGGCCGAAGTCTTCAGCGACCTCCCTCCGGAACAGCAGGAAGCCCTCCTGCCGCAACTTTCCGTGCCGGATGCGGCCGACATCCTGGAGGAACTAGAAGAGGAAGACGCCGCCGAACTGGCCAGCAAACTCTCACCCGAGGAACTGGCCCCCATCCTGGACGAGATGGAACCAGACGAGGCGGCGGACCTCCTGGGCGACCTGGAACCGCCCCAGGCCCTGGCCGCCCTCTCCCACATGGAGGACGCCGACGAGGTCCGCCCCCTCCTCCTCCACCGGGATGAGACGGCCGGCGGCCTGATGACCTCCGAGTTCATGGCCCTGCGCACCGGCATGACGGTGGGGGATGCCCTGCGGGCCGTCCGGCGCTGGGCCCCCGGGGTGGATACCGCCTACCTCTTCGTCGTGGACGACCGCGACCGCCTGCGGGGGGTGGTGAGCCTTTTCCAACTCCTCAAGGCCGACCTCCACGCGCGCGTGGAAACCCTCATGGACCCCGACGTCATCCACGTCCACACCGAGGCGGACCAGGAGGAGTGCGCCCGCCTCATGGCCCGCTACGACCTCTCGGCCCTGCCCGTGGTGGACGCCGAACGGCACCTGGTGGGCGTCATCACCGTGGACGACCTGGTGGAAGTCCTGCAGGAAGAGGCCACGGAGGACTTTGAGCGGTTCGGCGGTGCGCTCCCCCTGGGCAAGCCCTATCTGGACACCGGCGCCTTTGAGATCGCCCGCCGCCGGTTCGGGTGGCTCCTCCTCCTCTTCATCACCGAGACCTTCACCGGCACCGTCCTGCGCCACTTTGAAAAAGAACTGGACGCGGTGGTGGCCCTCGCCTACTTCGTCCCCCTCCTCATCGGCACGGGCGGCAACGCCGGCACCCAGTGCACCAGCACCATCATCCGCGCCCTGGCCCTCGGCGACATCTCCTTCTCGGACGCCCTCCGGGTCTGGTGGCACGAGGTGCGCGTGGGGTTCCTGCTGGGGCTCGGCATGGCAACCGTGGCCTTCCTCCGGGCCCTCACCTGGGGGAGCAGCGATGCCCTGGCCATGACGGTGGCCCTGAGCATCCTGGTCATCGTCGTCTGGGCCAACTTCATGGGCTCGTTCTTGCCCCTTCTCGCCTCCCGGTTTAAAATTGACCCAGCCGTCGTCTCGGGCCCAGCCATGACCACCCTGGTGGACGCCACGGGCCTGCTCATCTACCTGACCCTGGCCAAGCAGATCCTGGGCATCTGACCACCGCCCAGAGGAGGCCCCTATGGCATGGAACGTGTACCAGTTCGCCAAGGACGCCGAACACGCGACGAGGCTCCTCGCCGAATGGGGCCCTCAGGCCCGCCCCGTGGCCGGGGGCACCGACCTCCTCGTCCAACTGCGGGACCAGCCTGATTCCTCCCCCGCCCTCGTGGACCTGACCCGCGCCCGCGACCTCACGGCCGTGGGCCTGGCTCCCGAAGGCAATGGCCTGCTCCTGGGCGCGGCCACCACCTACGCCGCCATCCTCCGGAGCGACCTTGTGTGGCAGGCCGCCCCTCTCCTGGTCCAGGCTGTGGCCCAGATCGGCTCGCCCCAGATCCGGGCCCGGGGCACGGTCGGCGGCAACCTGGGCACCGCCACCCCCGCTGGCGATAGCCTGCCTGCCCTCCTCGTCCTGGAGGCGCGGCTTCACCTCCTGGGGCCGGGCGGCCGCCGGGTGCTCCCCCTGGAGGAGTTTTTCCTGGGGCCGCGCCAGACCGCCCTGGAGCCCGGAGAAGTCATTGTCGCGGTGGAGATCCCCCGCCGCCCGGCCCTCCGGGGAGCCTTCGCCAAGTTCCGCCTGCGGCGAGCCCTGGCCATCTCCGTAGCCAGCGTGGCCGCCGCTGTGGAAAAGGACCACTCCGGCCGGGTGACATGGGCGCGCGTGGCCCTGGGGGCGGTGGCCCCTACGCCCAGGCGTGCTCCGGAAGCGGAAAGGGCCCTCACCGGGGCACGCCTCACCCCAGAGGCCATCGCTGCCGCCGCCGACGCCGCCGCGGCCTCGGCCGAGCCCATCGACGACCTCCGGGGGTCGGTCGCCTACCGGCGGGAACTGGTGCGGGTCCTCGTGCGCCGCACCCTCCAGAGCCTGGCAGAGGGCGCACCCCCGGCGCGGCCCGTAGAGGCGCGCATCGCCCGCCCCCTCCCGCCCGTCCCTCCCCCGGCCGACAACTGGGACGGGCGCTCTCTGCGCTTCCGGGTCAACGGCCAGGAGGTCACCGTGCCCGACGTCCGCGGGCGCAGCCTCCTGCGGGTCCTGCGGGAGGACCTGGGCCTCACCGGCACCAAGGACGGCTGCAGCGCGGGCGAGTGCGGGGCCTGCACCGTGCTCCTGGACGGGGTGGCGGTCACCTCGTGCCTGGTGCCCGCGCCCCAGGCCTACGGCCGCGAGGTCCTCACCGTGGAAGGGTTGGCCCAGGGGGACCGTCTCCACCCCCTGCAGGAGGCCTTCGTGGACCACGCTGCCACCCAGTGCGGCTACTGCACGCCGGGCATGCTCCTCTCTGCCGAAGCCCTCTTGCAGGCGGTGGACGAGCCCTCCTTGGACGAGGTGAAAGCGGCTCTGGCGGGCAACCTGTGCCGCTGCACCGGTTACTACCAGATTTTTGAGGCGGTGCAGGACGCAGCCCGCCGCAGGGGAGGGAAAAGGGAGCCATGAGCACGCTCAAGTACGTTGGACAATCGCTCCCGCGGGTGGACGCCCCGGCCAAAGTCACCGGCCAGGCCTTTTACCCCGGGGATTTCTCCATGCCAGGCATGCTCCACGCGGCCGTGGTCTGGCCGCAGGAAGCCCCGGCCCGCATCCTGGACCTGGACCCGGGCCCCGCCGAGGCCATGCCGGGCGTCGTGCGTGTCTTCACCTGGCGGGACGTGCCCCGCAACGAGTTCGGCATCTACGAGAACGACCAGGAGGTCCTGGCCCGGGAACTGGTGCACTGGATGGGCGACCCCATCGCCCTGGTGGTGGCCGAGACGGAGGACCTGGCCCGGGCCGCGGCGCACCGCGTGCGGGTCCGCACCGAACGGCTGCCCGTCGTCACCGACCCCGAGGAAGCCATGCGCCCCAGGGCTCCCCTGGTCCATCCGGAGAAGGGGACCAACCTGCTCCGCCACATCCGCATCCGTCGCGGCGACCTCCAGGCCGGCTTCGCCCAGGCTGACGTGGTGGTGGAGGAGGAGTACCGCACCCACTGCGTGGAACACGCCTACCTCCAGCCGGAGGCTGGCCTGGGGTATATAGACGACGAAGGCCGGGTGACGGTGGTCTGCGCCGCACAGTGGGCCCACGACGACGTGCGCCAGATCGCCCACGCCCTCATGCTCCCCGTGGACCAGGTGCGGGAGATCGTGCCGGCCGTGGGCGGGGCCTTCGGCGGCCGCGAGGACATCTCCCTCCAGCTCCTCGTGGCCCTGGCGGCCTTCCACCTCCGGCAGCCCGTGCGCCTGGTCTGGACGCGGGAGGAGTCCTTCCGCGGCCACGGCAAGCGGCACCCCTTCATCCTGCGGCACCGCTGGGGCGCGACCCGGGAGGGCAAACTGATCGCGGCGAAGGTGGAACTCATCGCCGACGCTGGGGCGCACCTCTCCACCAGCATGGTGGTCCTGGCCAACGCCTGCTCCTTCGCCGTGGGACCGTACGTCGTCCCCAATGTCCACGTGGACGGGTACCTGGTCCACACCCACAACGCGCCCACCATGGCCATGCGGGGCTTCGGCGCCACCCAGGTCCCCGTGGGCTACGAAGGCCAGATGGACCGCCTGGCCGAGGCCCTGGGCATGGACCCGGTGGACCTGCGCCAGCGCAACATCCTGCGCGAGGGGAGCGTGGCCATCACCGGCAACGTGATGCCCCCGGGCTGCGGCGCCGAGGCCACCCTGGTGGAGGCCGCACGCGCCGCAGGGTGGCGGAAAGCAGGCGACACATGGCAGCGGCCGGCCCCCAGACCTGCCTCCGCGCCCCACAAGCGGCGCGGCATCGGCATCGCCTGCGCCTTCAAGAACATCGCCTACTCCTTCGGCTTTGACGACAAAGCCGGCGCCGACGTGACCCTCCGCCTGGACGCTTCTGGGGCCATCCGCGAGGCGGAGGTGCGGGTAGGGGCCACGGAGGTAGGCCAGGGCGTCCTCACCGTCCTCACTCAGATCGCCGCCGACGCCCTGGGCATCCGGCCGGCCCAGGTCCGCCTGGTCGCGGGCGACACGGCCCTCGTCCCCGACGGAGGCTCCGTCTCCGCCTCCCGCCAGACCTACATGTGCGGCAACGCCGTCCTGGGGGCCTGCCAGGAGGCCTGGCGCCGCTGGCAGGAGGTGCTCCGCGCCGAGACCGGCGAACGGGAGGTGCGCGCTTCTTACACCTTCCGCGCCCTGGAGGTCCGCCGCACCACCCCCTTTGACCCCGAGACCGGCCAGTGCGAGCCCCATGTCACCTACGGCTACTGCACCCAGGTGGCCGAGGTGGAAGTGGACCTGGAGACCGGCGTCGTGGACGTGCTGCGGGTCATCTCCGTGCAGGATGCCGGCCGCGCCATGAACCCGGAACTCCTGCGGGGGCAGGCCGGCGGAGGGGTGCACATGGGGGTTGGGTACGCCCTCATGGAGGACTTCCGCCAGGAGGATGGCCGCATCCTCACCCGCAACTTCTCTGAATACCTCATCCCCACGAGCCAGGACATGCCCGCGGAACTGGTCTCCGTGGTGGTGGAAGTGCCGGACCCCACCGGGCCCTACGGGGCCAAGGGGGTAGGGGAACTGCCCACCCTGCCCACCGCGCCGGCCATCCTCAGCGCCATCCACGACGCCACAGGAGTGTGGATTGCACGCCTGCCGGCCACGCCGGAGCGGGTCTTCTGGGCGCTGCGGGGGAGGGAGGCCGGCTCACCACAGGAGGCGTGAGATGGACAAGATCCCCGTAGCAGCCGCCCAGCAGCAGTTCCGCATCTATAGCGACGTGGAGGACTTCCGCCAGGACGTGTACCGCTTCCTGCGGCTGGCGGCGAACAAGGGGGCGCGATTGGTAGCCTTCCCGGAGGGGGCAGGGGTGCCCCTGGACCCTCCCCTCATGTCCGGGTTCGGCCTGGGCCTTCTGCGGGCCATGGAGCAGGGAGACGAGCAGGGGGCCTCCTGGTGGACCCGGGCGCGGGGCAGCCTGGCCTCCACAGCCGCCAAACCCTTCCTCGGCTCCTTCCGCAGCAGGCTCACGCGGCTTCTGGAGCGGGAGCCGGAGCGCCTCCGCTCCCTCTACATGGAGGTCTTCTCGCGCGCGGCCCGGGAGTGGGGTCTGACCCTCGTCGCCGGCAGCACCTACCTCGTGGAGGGGGGACAACGCCTCAACCAGGCCCTCGTCTTCGGACCCGACGGCAGCCTCCTCGGGACCCAGGCCAAGGTCCACCTCCATCCTGCGGATGAGGGTCTGGCCCAACCCGGCGACGACTTCCAGGCGATCTCCACCCCGGTGGCGCGGGTGGGGGTCCTCTTCGGCACCGATGCCCTTTACCCCGAGGTCGGCCGTATCCTGGCCCTGCAGGGGGCGGAGGTGTTCGTCTGCCTGGCCGCCTGCCCTGGCCGGCTCCTGGCCCAGAAGGTCCGCCAGGCCTTTGAAGCCCGGGTCCAGGAGAACCAGGTGTTCGGCATCGCCGCCTTCCTGGTGGGCAAGAACCACCTCCAGCCCAGGGAACCCGGCCCCGACTTCGTGGGCCGCTCGGCGGTCCTCGCCCCCTGCGAGATGACGCCCCGTGGCACAGGGGTCCTGGTGGAACTGGGCACGGAGCAGGGGCCGGGCATCGTGGTGGGCACGCTGGACTTCGACCTCCTGGGCCAGGTGCAGGCCCTGAGCGAGGCACCTGTGCGGCGGGCCATGCGGATGGACATCTTTGCCCGCCACCTCCCCGCCTTCTACCAGTCCGGGCAACCCCTGCAAGAGGCAGCCCGCCGTGCCGTCCTGGCTCCGCCGGTGGAGATACCCGGGCCCCCGGGCCTTCTGCCGGAGGCCGAAAGGGTTGCCCCAGAGGGATTGCCCCCTGCAGGGGAACGGCCGAGGTGGCCCGCAGAGGCCACATGGGGCCCGGAGGTAGAGCCACAGCCAGGCGAAGCGCCGGCAGAGGCCGGGGGCCCCGAAGGGCCGCCTCCTGACGAGGGCTGGCTGGACGAGGGACGGAGATAGCACGACGAGCCATGCTCCTCATCCCATCCCTTTATGTAAACAACACAGCCCGGCAGCGAAGTCCCACCTGCTTGTACCCATGCCCGTTCTGTGGTATCCTTAGCGCCTGACCTTTCCGGACATCACCGACGCGGGAGGATGGATGCCGATGCCGAAACCGGGTGTGTTGTTTCCGCCGGAAGCCCTCCACGGCCTCAAGGAGGGGTTCGACCAACTGGCCAACCTCCTGGCCCTGACCCTGGGGCCCGCGGGAGGGGCCATTGCCACCGACTTCAAGGCCAACCGGGAGGTGGAGCGCTTCACCGACGCCGCAACGGCCGCCCGGCGCATCCTGGAGGTCCCCGGCCGCGCCCAGAACGTGGGCGCGATGCTGGTGCGGAACCTGGTCTGGCGGGTCCACGAGGACGTGGGCGACGGCACAGCCACGGCTGCGGTCCTGGCCCAGGCCCTCCTGGACGAAGGGCTCCGCGTGGCCGTGGCGGGTGCGAACCCCATGATCATGCGGGAGGGGATCGCCCGGGGCCTGAAGGCCGCCCTCCAGGCCCTGGAGGGGATGGCGGTGCCGGTGTCGGACGAGGAAGAACTGACCGGCCTGGCCCTCGCCGTGACCGGGGAGCCCCGCCTGAGCCTCGTCTTGGGCGAGATGTTTGACATCCTGGGGCCCGATGCCCACATCATCATAGAAGAATATGTAGCGCCCTATGTGGAACGGGAATACTTTGAAGGGACCCACTGGAAGGCGGAACTGGCTTCGCCCTACCTCGTCACCCACCCCCCCACGCGCCGGTGCATCGTGCAGAACCCCCTGGTGGTGGTGTACAACGACTTCCTGACCGAGTGGGAGGACGTGGAGCCCCTCCTCCGCCTCCTGGACTCGGCCCAGGACGAGAGGGACCTCCTCATCGTCGCCAAGAAGATCACCGGACAGGCGCTGGCTGCCCTCGTCGTCAACCACCAGGCCGGTCGTCTACGGGTGGCGGCGGCGCAGTTCTCGTACCAGATAGACCGCAAGCGCCGGGACCTCATGGAGGACCTGGCCTTGCAGACCGGGGCCACCGTCCTCGGGCCTGAGATGGGACGCCCCCTGCGCACCATCACCTGGGCCGACATGGGGCGGGCCGCCCGCGCGGAGGCGGACAAGGAACGGCTGATCGTCGTGGCTGGGCAGGGCGACCGGGCGGCCATCCAGAAGCACCTGGAAGGCCTCCGCCGGGCCCTGGAGCAGACCCAGGACGAGGAGGAGCGGGCGACGCTCCGGGAGCGCATCGCCCGCCTCAGCGGAGGGGTGGGCATCCTCAAGATCGGCGAAGCGACCCGAGCCAGGCAGGCAGAACTGCGCCAGAAGGCGGAGAAGGCCGTCAAGGCCCTGGCCCTGGCGGCCCGGGAGGGCACGGTGCCCGGCGGCGGGGTGGCCTTCCTCAACTGCGCGGAGGCGGTCCGCTCGGTGGAGGCCGAGGGCGACGCGGCGGTGGGCGTCCGGATCCTCGCCCGCGCCCTGGAAGCCCCCTTCCGGCGCATCGTCCAGAACGCCGGGCTCCACGCCCCGGCAGTGGTCCTGCACGAGGCCCGGCAACGGGGGCCGGACTTCGGCTACGATGCCCTGCGCGGCGAGGTGGTGGACATGCGTGCCGCGGGGATCCTGGATGCCGCGGGCGTCTGCCGCCGGGTGCTGGAGATCGGCATCAGCGCGGCCATGATGGCCCTGACTATCTCTGCCATCGTCCTGCACCGCAGACCAGAGAAAAGCATGCAGCCATAGGACCTGCTACTCTAAAGGCTCCAGGAGGGAATCCATGCGTGGTGTGGTGCTCAAGGGTCACCGCCGGGTGGAGGTCCAGACCTTCCCGGACCCCGTGCCCGGCCCCGACGAGGTGGTGGTCCAGACCCGGGTGGCCGCCATCTGCGGCAGCGACCTGCACTTCTACCGGGACACGCCAGAAAACCTGGGCCCCCGCACGGAGATGGTCATCGGCCACGAGCCAAGCGGCGTGGTGGTGGCTGTGGGTCCATGCGTGCGGAACATCCGGGTGGGGGACCGGGTGACGGTGTACCACCACATCGGGTGCGGCACCTGTGCCCACTGCCTGGCGGGCGACATCATGCTCTGCGAGCAGCATGTGGGCATCGCCGCGGTGAACCGCGGGGCCGACGCCGACTACGTCTGCGTCCCCGAGCGCAACTGCCTGCGCCTCCCCGACGAACTCTCCTTTGTGGACGGCGCGTTCATCGCCTGCATCGCCGGCACGGCCTACTCCGCCCTCCTCAAACTGGCCCCGTCCGGGCGAGACACCCTGGCCATCCTGGGGCTGGGGCCCGTGGGCCTGGTGGCCGGCATGATGGCCCGGGCCTTCGGGGCCCGCGTGGTCGGGTTCGAACTGGTGGGGGAGCGCCTGGACCTGGCCCGCCGCATCGGGCTGGACTACGTCTTTGACGCGGGCGAGGTGGACCCGGTAGCGGTGGCCCGGGACCTCACAGAGGGGCGAGGAGCCGACGGCGCGCTGGAGACCTCCGGCAGCCCCATCGCCCAGGTCCAGGCAGTGCGCCTGGTCCGCAAGCGGGGGAAGGTGGTGTTCGCGGGAGCAGGACGCGAAGAGCCCTGCATCGCCCCCTGGTGGATCATGCAGAGGGAGGTCACCCTGATGGGGACCTTCGTCATGCCCATCTACCTCTACGAGGACCTGGTGCGGTTCATCCTGCGCCACCGGCTGGACTTTGAGCAGGTGGTCACGCACCGCTTCTCCATTGAGGACGCGGCCGAAGCCTTCCGCCTGGCGGACAGCGGCAGGACCGGCAAAGTCCTCTTCGTGTGGGAGTAGGACGCCGGGACGCCTGAGCCGGCCTTGTCAGAGGGTCTGGAGCAGGCAGGGGCGCACGGCCGTGCGCCCCTGCCTCACCGCGGTCTCTACTGAGGCGGCAGGATCCCCGCCTCCACCAGAATGGCCCGCAGGGTCTGGCGCTCGTCCTCCCGCAGGTCCAGGAGAGGTGGGCGGACCGGGCCGCCGTAGTACCCCAGCATGTCCAGAGCCGCCTTCACGCCAGCGACGCCGAAGCGGGCCGTGACGGCGGTGTTGGCCGGGATCAGCCGGCGCTGGAGTGCGGCCGCCTCCTCCAGCCGTCCCTCGTGGAACAGGCGGTAGAGGTCCAGGGTTGCCTGGGGTGCGATGTTGGCCAGGGCCATGATGCCCCCCACCGCGCCCACGGTGAGCCCCGCCAGGAAGAAGCCCGCCGAGCCGGCCAGCAACTGGAAGCCCGGCGAGGCCAGCCGCACCACATCCCCCATCTTGACCACG